>JAEUWE010000360.1 GCA_016791465.1 Pseudobdellovibrionaceae bacterium | reverse complement strand
GAAGTAAAGGCGACCGTAGAGTTTCTTCGGTTCGAGCCTTTGCCTCATTACGAGTTTCTTGATGGAGGCACGCGTGGTGCCTAGATAGAGAGCCACTTCATCTGTTCTCAACCATCTTTTAACTGTCAAAGAACGAAGCTTCGCTTCCGCTTGTTCAATCGCAATTTGCGACTGAACGGTTGAAAGATCCGCTGCTGCTGCTGAATCGCTATCCATTGTGTTCTCCTTCGGGTTCAATCATTTTTTTGAATTTGGACTTCGCCGCGAATCAGGCGGCCGATAAATTGATCGAGCGAGATTTTGCCGTTTTGTTTTTGATAGCTGTCGTGCGCCATGTGCAGCCGATCTTTCTCGGAATAGGTCTGCTCTTGAAGTTCACCCAAATGCTTTTGCTCAATGAGCTTGAGACCTAGTGCGATAAGTTCGCTGTCTCGAACTTTGCGACCGAACGGCTTCTTGTTGGCTCGCTCCTTCAGCTGTGAAAGCTGTCGCGCGGTTTCAACGTCAATCTTCTTCAAAAACGATTGGCGCTTAATGGCGGCCTTCTTCGGTGACTTAGAATCAATAGGGACCTCTAAAGACATATATTCCTCCTAATAGTTGTTAGATTTCATATAGTTACGCGGCGAAATGCCTAATTGCGGTTTTGCGGCAAATCGGCTATAGTATTCTGAGAGGTGTTTATGGGAGCTCGAAGAAAGGCCACATTTTATATGGATGCAGAAGTGCACAAAGCTTTGCGCATCAAGGCTGCAGAGGACGACACTTCTCCGTCGGAGCTTCTCAACGAGCTGCTCGCCAAAGATCTTCAGGAATACATGGAGGATCTGGAAGACGTTGCCGATGCGAAGGCTCGCCGCAGCGAACTTGGCAAAGGTCTTACGCTCGATCAGATGAAGAAGAAGTATAAAGTAAATGTCTAAGTTTCGAGTGATCTTCAACGCCTCGGCGGAGAAGGAATTTTCGAAACTAGATAAGACGGCGCAAGCCCGCGTCTTCAAAGCGATCGCCAAACTCGAAGACGATCCGCGTCCCCCGAACTGCAAAAAGTTAAAGGGTTCTCCGAACTGGAGAATCCGAGTTGGCGATTTTCGAGTCGTGTACGAGATCGTCGATGATACGGTCCAGATCAACATCGTGAAGATTGGCCATCGCAAAGACGTATATGATTGAGATCGACTCATAACTTCCGCCGTGGTTGTTCAACAACCAAAACCTTGATCGTCATCGGTCCTTTCAGAACTGAATATTCGGGTGCTTGTCGCACTTTTTCGGCGAATCGATCTGCCGTTCTGGCGAGCGCGCTGCTAATCGCCTTCTTTCCGCTGGTATCGAGCGATTTCTCTTCAAGCTGATTCCCCAAAGCGTTAGTCGGTCGGTTCACGGAAGCATCAGCAAAGCCCGCCGCTGCCGCTGCACCTAACTCGGCCGCAAAAAACTTCGGTTCGCCGGAGAAATACTCGCCTTCGAGTCCAAGAATTCCGTCGCCGTCCATCGCGTGGCCTTTGAACTCGAAAATTTCCGAGGAATTTTCAATCCTGGCCGATTTGAAGTCGACAAGGATACGTTTCGAATTCTTTTCGAGTGTCGCTTCACCAATCAAAACAATCTCTCGCCCTCGATCATCGGTTAGAAAGGCTGCGACCGGAGCCTTGCTTTCATTGAATGCAAGGACGCTCTGTTTGATTCGCGCCAACTGCATTTCCCCTGGTAAAAGTGATCCGAGTTCACGACCGACAGGTTGTGCCGGAAGTACGATCGGGTTGCCTTGAACGACATGTGCCCAACTACTTCCTTGAGACTTCGTGCTCCGATTGCGCTGTCTCTGGGCAACCTCGGCAGTTGGCATAGGTTTAGGTTCTTCTTTGAAAAGCGGTGTTCTCGCCAACGCAATGGATGGAAGAAGCATAAGCAATAGGATCATTCGAACTGTCCTTCGTG
>JAEUWE010000341.1 GCA_016791465.1 Pseudobdellovibrionaceae bacterium | reverse complement strand
TTGCGTTGTCGAAAGCCACTTTCCAATCGACTCAACTTTACGAGCATGTCGAACCGCACGACCTTGTCTTTTCGCAGCGGAAAAATTTGCGCGGGGTCGCCGATGTAGGAGATGGATGCATCACCGACATCCGGTGAGTTTTTTATTGATTGCCTGTACATCCACCCGCCCATGGTTGATTGGGAGACGGCGACGGGAGCAGAGGGGACCGGTGTTCCGCCCATATCTGTGACGACAATCTCGGACTCAATGATGTCACCGCGGACAGCCGTGATTGTTTCTTTAATGAATGTCTCTTTAAAGCGCCGCCCTCCATTGAGCTCGACTTCCATCATGCGACCAATCGAGAGCGTGCCGACCTTGTCGTAGACAAGTGGCACCGGAGGCCAGGGATCGTCGCCGGCGGGAGGTTCCTGAATTGTTCCAGGAGCGAGTGTGTTCGGATCAACGTGAGGGATCGGCACCGCAGGAGTACTCGCAATTGAGGCGACTTTTCGTTTTACGACGGTTTGAATCGGTGGCGCGATTGAAAGCAGCCCAATAATCAAAGCGAGTGCGCCTCCGATTGCGATTGGACTGGGGCTGCTCTTGACTGGTGTTGCGGTATAGGCGGTGCGTCTTGTTGCTTGAGGGACATTGGTAGTTTTCGGGGCGATGACGTGAGTTTTGATCGGCTTTCCGCTTCGGTGCTCGTCGAGAAATGCTTCGAGAGTTTGACCTTTTTTGCGGATGAGGTGCGCCAGGGGGGTTAAATAGGACGGCGCGGACAGCGCCTTAAGTTGATCGGCGACCTCTTTTGCCTCTGTTTGGTCGACAGTCAGGAGTATGGACTTGTTCAATCGTGGAGCTGTTTGAGCGAGATCGCGTAGAACTTTGCCTGTCTCTTGGACGATCGCCTCCGCCGAGAGCGGACGGCGCGCGGGGTCTCGATGCGTGGTCCATTCAATCAACTTGATGGCGGACTCTGGCAGAAGTGGACGTAGCTGAATCGGATAGTCGAGAGCGCCTTGGCGAATATTCTCCATGATTGCAAATTGAGAAGAAGCGGCAAATGGAGATTGCGAGACTATGGTTTCATAGAGAACCAAACCGAGTGCATAGAAATCAGATCGAATAGAGGCCGGCTCGGATCGAAATAGCTCTGGCGCCATGTAGTTCAGCGTTCCTATGAGCATTCCGGTTTCGGTGAGACCTTTTGATTCTTGTTTCTGTTTGGCGATCCCGAAGTCGATGAGTTTCGCTCGTCCACTTGGGTCGACAAGGATATTGGCCGGCTTGATGTCGCGATGGATGAGGCCCGCTTTGTGTGCGGCACCGAGTCCCTCAGCGACGTGTCGAATGATGTTGAGGCCATCGAGCAATGAGAGGCGTCCTTGGTGGATCAGCTGATGAAGTGAGGCGCCTTCGATGTATTCCATCGCGATGTAGATAAAGCCCTGTGCTTCGCCGATACCGAAGATGTTGACGATATTGGGATGTTGAACTTGCGCGAGAACTCGTGCCTCGTTCAAGAAGCGTTCGATTGCTTCTTTTTGTCCAAGATCGTGGCGGTTGATGACCTTAAGAGCGACTTTGCGAGTAAGGCGTTCGTCTTCGGCAAGATAAACGAAGCCCATTCCTCCGGCGCCAATCGGGCGGATGACTTTGTAGAAATCCAGCTTGGTGCCCTCTTTGAGGCGTATTTGCTCTGGGCTGCTCATACTGTCTTCCTATCGGATGAGAGAGATATTCTCCTAAGGCGTTTGGACCTGAGTCGAGGGCCTTCGATCAATGTCGTGTTCTTTGTCGAGACGCTCAAATTGAGATCATGCAAGGCCGATAGAGAGTTTGCCAGTAAGGCTCTTTTCCTAGGGAGGCCAGGATGGTGCCCGCCAAGGAAGGGACATTTCGATGTTCTCAAGGAAGACGATTGTCATGGCCATGTTGGCCGTGCAGGTTTTGATCTCGCGGCCGGCCAAGTCGGATGATTCTGAGCCGACATCATCGCGTGGTGGTGATGGAACACCGGTTATTTTTGATGTACGGCGTTCGCTCCCGATGGAGCCGGATGAGCCAGTCTATCACGACTTCTATATCAGTGCCGGCGTTGAGGCGGGAATTAAGAAGGGGCAGTTCTTGCCTGTCGCGAGGCAGATGCCTGTTCATGATCCGATTCAAAACAAGCAGCAGGCCTTGCTGACAATTGCCGTCGGAAAACTGCAGGTGATCCATGTTGAGCGAAACATGGCAGTCGCGCGCTTGGTATCGGAGCTTTCCGATGATGAGCGACCAACGCTTGAGTACGAGGCGGTGATGATCGGCGATCGTGTCGATCTGCGTGGTGCGACGATGGAAGCGCCAAAAGATGCAACGACGCAGAAGGCGCGACGCAAGAGAAAAGCGGCACAGTTGGATGATGCGCCTGCAGCTCCGCCGGCACCGCATGCTCCGGTGGCGCCCGCGGCTATTGCCCCGGTCGCGGCCCCCGCTGCGCCGGAAAAAGTATCGATGAGCGTTCCGCCGCCAAAAGCTTAAGCGACGGCAGGCCATCGCTTGCCCTGATTGCGATGTCAGGGCAGGATGGCCGCATGAACAGCGCACAAAACTCGTTTGCCATTCTCTCGGTTTCAAATCTCGCTCGTTCTTCGGAGGACGAGTTTGTGGGGCTCTTTTTTGCTCACGGTGCAGAAGGGGTTTCAGAAGACCTCCCGTTTTTTCAAAAAGATCTGCGCTATGATCCCGAAGTTCGCGAGACTGAACGCATGACTCTGAACGTTTACTTTACGGCGATTCCAACCGAGCAAGAGCGGTTGGAATGGGTGGAGCGTGTTCGTGAAATGGCGCCCGAGGCGCAGGTCAGCTTTCGCGTCGAAGCCGCTCGTGATTGGCTTGAAGAGTGGAAGAAGGGTTTTAAGCCATTCGCGTTTGCGGAACCGTTTTGGGTTGTGCCGCGCTGGCTCGAAATTCCTGAGCATCTTCATGCGCACCCAGAACATGTGTTGCTGATGGAGCCGGGCATGGCGTTTGGCACCGGCACGCACGAGACGACCCGGTTGGCGGCGGGCTTAGTTGTGAAATCGATGCAGCCGGGCTGGCGAGTGCTTGATGTCGGTACCGGTACCGGAATCCTCGCATTGATTTGCGAGCGCCTTGGCGGGAAAGAAGCGGTCGGGAACGATATCGACCCTGAGGCTCGTCGCACCGCTCGTGAAAATCTTGAGCTGAATCGGGCAACCAAGACCGTGATCGACGATCGCGATTTGGCATCGATTGCCGCTGCCGTGAGTGCGGTTCCGTTTGATATGGTCATTGCCAATATTATTGATGGCGTGCT
>JAEUWE010000299.1 GCA_016791465.1 Pseudobdellovibrionaceae bacterium | reverse complement strand
GGCGATTGAGTAGTGTCATGAATGGAAACGAGTTTCGATGAGTCCGGCCGCAAAGTCACGATTCCGAACGCCGTCACGCCATTAACGCACTTCAGCTTCCGGCGCCGGAAGCTGTAACGTGTCAAACGGCAGTCGGACATTTTACTGTCTCCTTAGTACCGTGGGTCACTTCGATAGCGGTCGAGAGGATCGATTCCCATTTTGCGATACTCTCGTTTTTTAAGGGCGAGTGCGACTTTGTCAAAGAATGGCATCAGATCAAGCGCCGCCCCCCGCGTCGTCTCGCGAAACGTCGTTTTCTGCCAGGCCTGGAGCGCCGCCGTCATCGTGTGAGCGCGAATAAAATAGAGCTGGTTTTGAACAATGGCTGGAGGGAACTGAACGGGCTCTGTATCAAAGCGCGAGAAGAAATCGAAAGTGAGATCAAGCGAAATGGGATGGACTGGTTTTGTGCGAAAAAAGATCGGCTTTGCAAACGCCTGATCCAAACTCTGGAGAGTGTGAACTTTCAATATTCCATCGACGGCATTCGCCAGGGTCTTGTCCTTGTCAATGGTGCCATCCGTATTGATCATGAGTTTAATCGAGACTCGCCCAGCCCTCTCGTAGAGAATCAAAGCTTCGGGGTACGTCAGATTCTCATCGATTCTTTTGTAGATCTGTAGAGTGAGAGGATAGAGCTCGTTGATTTGTTCAAGCCCACGTTGCCCAGTGGAGCCCTCGTTCGCACTTTCGTGAGTGTCGCCGGCACCTGTGGCGTGGCCGATACCGAAGTCACCGACTGAATAGCGTCGGATCCGTTGCTTTCCAGGCCGTCGTGCTTGAGGGATGTTTGTGCCGTTCAGAACATCATGTCTGACTGGAGTCGGCGTTTCAATGATGGTGATGAGAAATGGCGCTTCAAGAGATGTGGTTTTGCTAGAAAAGAGATCGGCCGAAACTAACCAGAGAAGGCCACAAATCGAGGCATGGAGAGCGATCGAGGCGAAAATACTAAAAGGCCACGATCGTCGCAAGCGTTACAGCCCCGCTGTTGGATTCCAAAACAGTGCCGCAGTAAGGGACGTCGTTGCGCCAAGGGTTTCCGGCCAGAGCGGGTTGGGTCGGTGATCGAGAGAGAGCCGCAGTCCATAGAGGCTCTCGAGCCGCATTTCAACAGTGCCCCGCAGATAAGGTGTCACTGCTGGAACGGAGTCGTTAAAGGGACACGAAGGGCCACAGGTGCGATCAATTGGCCATGCGGCTCCTCCACCGGCGATCGCGTCGACCTCAAATGAGCGAAGCGGCAGAATTGGAATGCGGACTCCGACACCGGCTTCGACAAGTGGAATGGTGAGCGTCGTTGTGCGACTCGTTTCGACAACATCGTGTCGAAGGATGCGGCCAGAAACTTCGAGATCAAAACCGAAAGGGCCGATTTCCGCGAGCGTCCCAAAGAAACCGGCATAAGGTGAGCCCGACGCCGCAACAGCCGCGTCACTCCGAAGGCCCGTGGCCTCGCTGTGCGAATAGCCGACGGCCAGCAAGAGATCGCCGGTCTTGGACTCGCTAGCGGCCGCGGCACTGATCGACGTCAGTGTAATTGCGATTGCCAACGCAAACGATGCGAATGGAGAGATCATTCCATCTCCTGTTTGATTTCAGTCGCCTGTTTTGTCTGGCAGTCGATGCGATAAGTTTTGGCGTTTGGTGCTTCGCCAATCACAAGCGACATGCGATTGAACACGGGGTCATACGCGACGGTGACAGCTCCCGACTTGTAAGTGCGAAGCGGCGAGCGCGTGACAGCGGACTCGGTAACGCTGACGGAATCAATATTGCCTGTATAGATCATCGTTCGCGACATCGTTGAAACAGTCTCGCTGAGACGAGGCATGAGCTTATTGACGGTGAGCACGTCGATATCGCCGGTCTGCGCGACAGTCTCCGGGAGCGGATGATGAACGGCGACAGCGAGCACTTCAGGGTCTGAGTCCATCGAGCTCGTGAGGCGGCCGTAACAAGTGAGAGTTTGTTTATATCCTTTAAGCCTAATGGCCTCCGTTTCCGAGATGGGCTTGAGGAACTCATTGTTTTTAGCCGGAGCACAGGCCGAAAGAGTAACGAGAGTCGTGAACATGGCGACTATGATTTTCATCTAAAACTCCAGTTGCATTGCGAGACTTGCGCCGTCGCGGACGGGGACAATATCAATTCCGAGTTTAGTCTGCGGAGGTGTCGAGCCATCGCTGACTCCGTTAAACGCATTGATCGCGCGGTAGAGATACGCATCCGCCGCTTTCTTGCATCCGATCGCTGTGAGAACGCCGACACTGAGAACCACAATATACGCATCTAAAGTACTTCGACGTTGTTCTTTGTAGCTTTGTTCGGCCGTCGGCTCAGGAATCGAGAAGAGCAAGGCGAGTCCCGCAGCGTAACTCCCCCAAAGTGCAATTGATGAAATGGTGCTATAGGACTCATGCTTTTTCGCCCATTCGTAAGCGACGGGATTGGATTTCATCGCATCGGCAACTTCGTAGCCCATTTCAAAAGCACCAGATTCGAAGGTTCGATTGTCGATAGTCACCTTCGGTTTTGGCGCAGAGAAGAATCCTGGTTCAGATGTGATGTACGCACGTGTTTCGCCAGCAAGTGCGACGGAGGCAGGAGCCGCAGCTGTCGCGAGTGCACCCAATGTTAAGAGCAACTTTGTGAACATAATATTTCTGTTTTTCATTACAACCTCACGTCCACGCCAATCGATCCGACGCCGTATCGAGAGTCGTCATTCTTTGTGCGATAGGAGAACTCTAGGCCAACGCGATCTCCAAAGTTAATTCGCGCTCCGCCACCAAAGTATGCATAGAGTTGAGCGTCTGGCTCTTCCGGGCCATATGGTGGCGAACGCAAAGCACCATACATGACTCCAGCGTGAGCAAAGATCTCGAGCATCTCAGTGCCAAAAATGTTGAGATGCAGTGGATTGATTCGGATTCCACCATATGGAATGAACGAGTTGCTAACTTCAGTGCCCGTCTCCGCTTTCCAGTTGGAGTAGATCGATCCGAAAGCCATACCGGCTGTTGCTGCAAAGAATTTATTAAACCGGTAGCCAGCCTCCAAACCGAGTCGATCTCTGATTCTAGGAGTCATATCAGAATAGGCGTCGGCAACGGACGTTCTCATCAGTTGAACATTCCAGTTGTAGAACTTCGGCTTTTCCTCTGTCGTTATCGGCGTCGCGGCTGTCACAACAGCGGTCTGTGTGACTGGAGCAGCAGGTGGTGCGGCACCCGTTGCTGCGGGAACGAGAGACGTTTGTGGTTGCGGTGTTATAGCCGGTGCTGGTGTCACCACGCTTCCCGGCGCTTTTTGGAAATAGAAGTTGTAGACGTCTTGTGCTTGAGCGGACGAGGTCAGAACGATGGTGAGTACTGAAATTAGGATTGAACTCATTTTTGAATGAATCACTGTGCACCTCCAGTTGCCGGAGTTGCTGAATTGCAGCTCCTGGCCGTCGTCACGACGTTTTTCCAGTCTCCTCGATCACAGTTGTCGCGATTTGATTGTTTCCAGGTAGAAGCGCTTGCTGTCGAATAGCCCAAATTCCTAACATAGTTCCCAAGGGTAAGGCTCGGTAAACACCAACCAAACGCCTTGCCGTCGGACGGCAAGGCATATGAGGGAACGAGGCCGAGAATCGGACGCAATGAATGACCGTCGACGTCTGTTGCGGTTCCAGTGCCAGAAAGAAGGACCGTATGATCAACGCCAATTGTCGACGTATTGCCGGCACTTTTTCCTTGGCCAGGAAGGGACACAACCAGGGAATTGGCCGTCGCTTCGACACCAACGTCCGTCGAGCGTGAGGAGTTCACGACGACATGTGCTGGAGTCAGAACCTGTATTCGCGGTCCTTCAATCTCTCCAAAAAGACCAAGGTAGGACATCGCGCCGGGATCAAATCGACCATTGGGACTTACACATTTTGAAATCGGTGTCTCGGTAGCTTTCACTGAGATTTTGCCAAGTGTTCCGAAGATGAGCTTTGAATCTGGATAGAGAAGACTTGGAGTTGCAAGGATCATGA
>JAEUWE010000293.1 GCA_016791465.1 Pseudobdellovibrionaceae bacterium | reverse complement strand
CAAGCACCTCCCCTAAACGTGGCTCGTCCCGTTTCTGCGTACGTCTGACAGGTAGAGCCGCACTTCGTGGTAGTAACAGAAGGCAGCAAACCAAGCAAAGGACGATCAAGGAGAGGATGACTCGGCCAGCGTCGCTGAAGGGCGTTTCTGAAGATTCGGCTTGGCGGTTTGTTTCGTGTTTTCTCTTCGCTGCCTTTGCTAACTTCTGTTCAAGTGTATTGCTCGTCCAGATTCAATAGGCACAGAAGGCAGCAAAGCGAGCAAAGACAACCTCACACTTTCTGATGATGAATTCAAACCAAGAGCAAGAGACGCCCCCGACCGGCTCGTCCGGTCGAAGCGGAAGCGTTGAGGTTAGACAGACGCCCCGCGCGGGGAAGCGGTCGAGGGACAGACTTGTTTAGCAAGTGAATCCAACCGAGACCGCAACGGCTTACGCCCGCAAGTCCGGTCGCTCTGTACCCAAGATCAAACTCGATCGGCCTACTTGCCGACGTATCTGAAGCATGATCGGTCCTACGGCCTGCAAAACCTGTCCCGCAGATGTAGCGAGAAACCGAAAAAATCGGCCGAGTAAATCGGCGGGATTTCCCGCAAGCCTGGACGCTTCGTACCCACGATGAAAATCGATCGGCCTACTAGCAGATGTGTCTGAAGCAGGATCGGTCCTACGGCCTTCAAACTCAGCCCTGCTGTTGTAGCGAGAAACCGAAATAATCCGCCGAGTGAATCGGCGGGATTTCCCGCACGCTTGGATGCTTCGCACCCAGGATGAAAATCGATCGGCCTACTTGTAGACTTGTCAGAAGCAAGCTCGGTGCCACGGCCTTCAAAGCCCTTCTCGCCGATGTAGCGAGAAGCCGAAAAAATCCGCCGAGTGAAGAGATCGTCCGGCTTAATAGATTGGCAAACTGCCGGAAAAAAGCAGGAAGCGTAAAGATCCGCCGGGTAAACCGGCGGCATTAGGTCTGTTGCCGCATGCGAGATGTAGCGAGAAACGTAACAATCACCTGAGCAAGTCAGGTGCATTAAGCCGGACGATCTCTGAATCGGCGGTATTTCCCGCACGCTTGGATGCTTCGTACCCAGGATGAAAATCGATCGGCCTACTTGTAGACGTGCCTGAAGCCGGACCGGTTCTACGGCCTTCGAACCCTTGCACCTGCTCTGTAGCTGGCCAGTCAGCGCTCCGTTGGCGTAAAGCCAACGGTGGCGGGTAGGTAGTCAAGATCAAATCCATTCTGGCGTTGCTCTCCGTCGGATTCATTCCGGCGGGAGCACGACTAGCGGCTACATGCGAACCAAACGCGCGGAGAGAAGCGGTCGAGGGACAAACTTGTTTAGCAAACAAACTCCAACCGAGACCGCAATGATTCACGCTCGCAAGCTCGGGCGTATGACGCTCGCGCCCGTCTAGGATGTTCTCACGCCCGCATGCCTTTCTGCTCTCCGTCGGATTTATTCCGGCGGGAGCACGACTGGCGGCTACATGCGAACCAAACGCGCGGAGAGAAGCGGTCGAGGGACAAACTTGTTTAGCAAACAAACTCCAACCGAGACCG
>JAEUWE010000210.1 GCA_016791465.1 Pseudobdellovibrionaceae bacterium | reverse complement strand
GAGATCAAGCTTTGCCGTCATCATCGCACGCGAACGAATCTCAATAACGCCATCGACCGAACGAGCTTCAACATGTAAAAGCGGTCTGAGTACGCCGGGCTCTGCAAGAGATCCTGTGGCCACCTGCGATCCACACTCCGTCATGCCGTAGCTCACGAGTAAAGGCCACCCCAGATCACGCGCTCGCTGAAAAAGCTCTGGTTCAAGACGCGCTCCACCCACAATCACTGCGCGAAGTCCGCGCGGTGCCGTCAAGCCCGCCTCCACCAGGTCAAAAACCTGAGTTGGCACTAACGATAAAAGAGTGACGCGCGCATCTCCAAGCCAACGATGAAAGCGACGGGCATCCCAGGATTCGTCAAAACGCGAGACGCCAACACCAACAAGCGCCGCGCGAATCAAAATCATCAGACCGCCAATATGAAACAGCGGAAGCGCTAAACCCCAGCGGTCTTGTGAACTGACTTGTAGGTGGGAATTCACCGCTCGCGCTGAAACTTCGAGCGCTTCGTGACTCAACACAACAAGCGAGCCACTCTTCATGCCGGACGTCGTACCCGACGTGGCAAGCCAAAGGCTGTCGGGAGAAAACTCATGCTTAAACTTCTCATAGAGATTCACAAAGGCGGTCTGTGTTTCTTGAGGAAGCTTCGGATTGAGCTGCAGACCAGAAATCAAACTCATAGCCCCTCCCACTTTACCTTCATCAATGCTTCGGCTGGCCAAAGCATTGGCAGGATTTTAGGACCTGCCGTTTGTAGATACTTAAACTCGACACCTTGATCATAAGCAATATGCGAAAAACAGCCGTGCACAGTCGCTGCTCCAAGACTCGGCGGCAAAAGGCTCGCCACACGGGCGGCATGAAGCTGGCCAACTGGATGCCCAAGCAGCGAGGTCACCACAACTTGTGCTCCGCCCTTTGCCAACGCCAACGCCTCATCATCAGTCGACCATCCCGGTTTATGAACAAATCCACCGACAACGCCCGATCGAAAACACTCCATTTTCTCGTCGACCGAAAGCTCGGCGCCTTCGCGATCAAGCATCAAACGAATTCCAGAACGTCGCGAAAACTCACGCCACGCCGCCGAATCAAACGGAATCGGATCTTCGATAAACTCAATCCGATCGCGGACAAGAATCGGCAAACGATCCAGCTCCACGAGAAGCTCGTCAGCTCCAGCTTTTGCATTCATATCCAGTCGCAACCGCAAATTGCCGATCCACGACGGCGCCATCGCGAGCATTGCCGAAAGCTCCGTCGCTTTCGAAATCTTTATCTTCACAGCACTAAAGCCACGGCGCCGAATATCAAGCCAATCGCCCGGAGCCAGCGGGCCTTGCCCCATGGCGAGAAAGTGATTCTCCACGGGGACCGCGAACAATGGCTCTTGCTTCTTACGCGCATCGGCCTCGATTCGCGCCATCGCGAGCGCGCGATCGATCAAGCGCAATTCGAAGCGTCCTGCACGCAGTTCGCCAATTAAAGTCTCGAGACTCGGGTCACCGAGACTTGTCCACGGCATCAGTTCCGAAATTCCAAACACGGTTTCGTCGAACCAAACTCGAAGGAGAGCTCCATCGGCTCGACGCGAGCGCGACTTCAACTGAAAACGTGAAATCTCAAGCCGAGTGATCCGATCGGTCATCACAGTCGACATCATCGTACGCCGACCCAGAGCCCCAGAGCCAACGCAAAGCCAAAGACGATTTGCAATCCCGCGGCTTTGGCGAGCGCTCGATTAAGCTCTTCGCCCGACTCGGCCCCCCAAACGCTGCGCACCACTCGCCCCGCCAACGGCACGGCCACAAGTGGAGCATAGGCCGCCCACTTCCATCCTTGCGGCGCATAGAAAGCACCAAGCAAAAACGGCGAGTAACTTAAAACCGCAATCTCCCATTTCGCAAACGTCGCTCCGAAACGAGCCGCAAGCGTACGCTTTCCGACTTTGCGGTCCTGCTCACAGTCGCGCAGGTTGTTGATGGCAATCAACACCGTCGCCAGAAAGCCGATTTGAACTCCCGCAACAGCGGCCGGCGCCGTCCACACACCCGAATGCAGGTAGTGAGTTCCCATCACCGCAATCAGGCCAAAAAATAGAATGACGAAGAGATCGCCAAGCCCCAGATACGCCAACGGAAATGGACCACCGGTATAGCCATAAGCCATTGCAAGCGACAAAAGGCCGATGACGACAATCGGCCACCCGCCATGAAGCACCAGCGGTATGCCGATCAGAAATGCGACCGCAAGACAGATGTAAGCGCCGAGCTTCACCTGCTTCGCCGTTAAGAGTCCCGATTGTGTCACACGAACTGGGCCAACGCGCTCAGGCGTGTCAGCGCCTTTTTCAAAATCAATCGCATCGTTGATCAGGTTGGTTGCGATTTGAATCAAGAACGACGCCAAAAGCGCAGCGATCGAGACCCACCATTTCACTTCGACACCCTCGGCTTTCACCAATGCCGTGGCCACAACCACCGGCACCAGCGCCGCCGTCAATGTCTTAGGCCGCAAAGCCAGAATCCACGGATTGGTCACGGTCGCCCCTTACGGGAATCGGGGATATTTGTTGAAGTCAGGCTTACGCTTTTCAAGATAAGCGCGCTTTCCTTCACTGCCCTCTTCGCTCATGTAGTAGAGCAGCGTCGCGTTTCCAGCAAAGTCGAGTAGGCCAATCTGACCATCGCAATCAGCGTTGTGCGCGAACTTCAAACAGCGAAGCGCCATCGGAGAAAGCTCGAGCATTTCGCGGCACCACTGTACAGTTTCCTTTTCAAGATCTTTCAATGGCACAACGGTGTTCACAAGCCCCATCTCAAGCGCCTGCTTTGCATCGTACTGACGACAGAGGAACCAAATTTCGCGCGCTTTCTTTTGACCGACAATGCGCGAAAGATACGACGAGCCAAGACCACCGTCGAATGAACCAACGCGTGGACCAGTCTGGCCAAAGCGAGCATTCTCAGCCGCAATCGACAGATCACACACAACGTGCAAAACGTGGCCGCCACCAATTGCGTAACCTGCAACCATCGCCACGACTGGTTTTGGACAAGAGCGAATCGCCTTCTGCATGTCGAGAATATTGAGACGAGGAACGCCGTCTTGACCGACGTATCCTCCCTCGCCGCGAACACGCTGATCGCCACCAGAGCAGAACGCCATATCTCCCTGCCCAGTCAAAATAACGACGCCAATAGAAGCGTCGTCGCGAACAACGTCCATCGCATCGAGCATCTCTTTGACTGTCTGCGGACGGAACGCATTGCGAACTTCAGGGCGATTGATCGTAATCTTCGCAATACCGTCTTCACTCTTCTCGAGGCGAATATCGGTGTATCGACTAAAGCGCGAGGGCTTCATTGCCTTCCACTTACACGCCGGAACAATCGTCGAAACTTCAGGAGAAACTGCTTTTGCAGCACTGGTCTTCTTCGCTTTTGTCGTTTTTTTGATGGCTGGTTTTTTCGTCGACATCAGGGTCTCCTTCATTCGCATAAGGAGACCGTCCTATCAAAGATCCTTCGGGCCGGCAAACCGCATAATTTCGGCAGCAACGTCCTCAGACGCCTCATGCAAAACCCGATGGCCAGCACCGAGAACTGTGCGATGGCGAATCTGTGGCGCTTGGGCAGCCCAAGCCGCCGTCAGCTCTGTGAATTTTGAATCTTCAGCTCCAGTCATGAGCGAAAGTTCGTGCGTTTTTGCCCATTGGCCAAGGCCAACACGCAAGTCAGGCTGCCCAGCGAGCGACCAAACCTCCATCGCCCGCGCCCATGCCTCGCGCCTGGACTCACGAAGTCCATCGGAAGCTCCGACTTCTCGAGGTGGCAAGCCCAAGTGCCGACTGCCAGGCTTTAAAACCGGCTGCGCGTTCCATGCCGCCCATGTCTCAGGCCATGGTTTTTTGCGCATGCGATCAGCCCAAAGACCATCATTCTGCTTGCGCTCGTCGCGAGCCGTTTGGTCACCATCATGAAAGCCGGGATGTGATGAAACCAAGAGAGCCGCTGAGAATAACTCCGGATCAGCAAGAATCGCCTGCGCGGCAAGGCGACCGCCGAGAGAGTAGCCCGCAATGATCAAAGGCCCCTTGGTCTTGGCCCGAAGCCCCTTGCACAGCCACTCTCCAAAACTGCGACCATCTATAATATCTTGTCTCGTCGCAACCACCGAAAGATTCGGTGCCACCACATGAGTCGCCTCTGGAAAGCGCGCCACGACCGAGCTCCAGTCCTCCGGACCACCGAAAAAACCATGCAAGAGCACGATGGTCACCGAACCGCCTTCACATCTTCAAAAATTTCGATCACCACTTGATCTTGAATGTTCTCAAACCCGACGTCACTGACAGATTCCGCCGTCACCGACCGATAAGCAAGACCCCAGAGCTCGGCAAAGCCCCGCAAGTTTCGACTGTGGGAATTGATAAAGGCATTCGCCCCATTCGGCGACTCAGCCAAGGTTGCAAGCTTCGAGAAAATCTGTCCGCCGCCGTTATTCACAACCACGATTCGAAGCCGCTTGGGCTTTGGTGCCCAGAGCGAATTGAGGTCATAGAGTGCGGTGAGGTCGCCGACGATCACCCAAAGCTCATCGTCACTGAATGCAAGGCCAAGGGCCGTCGAGATCTGTCCATCAATTCCATTCACACCGCGATTGGCTTCAATCATCGTGACATGGTCGCGCGCCGCCCAGCGATCCCATTCACGAATCGGCAGACTATTGCCGACATACACTTTGGCCTGCCGAGGTATCAGTTTTGAAAGCTTAAAATAAAGCGAGCTCGACTCCGCGGTCTT
>JAEUWE010000166.1 GCA_016791465.1 Pseudobdellovibrionaceae bacterium | reverse complement strand
CGCCTCGGCGATCGCGTCTATGCAGCGCCGCACGCATTTGTTGGGAGAATTCCTCACCTCCTGGAGCCCGCCGATGGGGTTGCGCCGATCCAACTCCGGATCGGCGCAGTCTCCGCGCGAGCCGATTCTCAGGTGCTCGTTCGACCGGAGAAACTCTTCGGGCGACATTGTGCCGTACTGGGCGCAACGGGCGGAGGAAAGAGTTGGACTGTCTCCCGCCTTCTCGAAGAGTGCCTCGCTCACAATGCCAAAGTCGTATTGCTCGACCCTACGAGCGAGTATCGCGGACAGGGTGGTCCGTTTGTGGCGCACTGCCACATGGGCGATCCAGTCGAGCTCGCCAATGGATCCAAGGATATCTCGCTCCCTCCATCGGACTTCACGGAGTCTGATTTCATCGCACTGTTTGAACCGTCCGGTAAAGTTCAGGGGCCGAAGCTGAGGGAGGCGATTCGTAGCCTGCGACTTGGCAACCTGAAGCCTGGCCTCACGGAAGACGGGATCCTCAAGAAGTGCGGCCAGGAGAAGAAGCCAATCGAAGCTTGTTTCAAGTACCACTCGCAGACCCTCGAAGATCCTGCCGCCCCGTTCGATGCGACGAAGCTCGCTAGGCAGTTGATGGAGGAGTGCGTCTTTCCAGATGGCGGTAACAAGTCGAGTCCTGATCCGACTCGTTGGGGTGGCTATAGCGACTCAGACAAGACTTATTGTCTCCCCCTGGCTTCGCGGATTCACGCCATCGTTCGCTCGGATGCATTTGCTCCGGTATTCCGGAACGATACTTCGGCAACATCCATCGGAGCTGAGTTCGAGCGTTTCTTCGCCGGTCCAGAGCGACTCCTCCGAATCTGTGTTGGAGGAGTCTCTTATGAGTATCGAGCCCGAGAATTCATCGCGAATGCGATCGGCCGCATGCTTCTGACAAAAGCTCGAGCCGGGACTTTCCGCGATCGACCCATCATTGCCGTCGTGGATGAAGCACACAATTTTCTTGGTCGTCATGTCGGAAACGAAGACTCCATGATCCGGCTCGACGCCTTTGAAATCATTGCGCGCGAGGGTAGAAAGTATGGCCTCAATCTCTGCCTTGCGACCCAACGCCCTCGGGATCTGACGGAGGGCGTCTTGAGCCAGATCGGCACCCTGATCGTTCATCGCCTCACGAACGACCGTGATCGTGAGGTGGTAGAGAAGGCCTGCGGCGAGATCGATCGAAGCGCTACCGCATTCCTCGCGAACCTCAGGCAAGGAGAGGCGGTAGTCGTTGGAGCGGACTTCCCAATTCCGATGACGGTTCAGATCAGCGCACCGACCCAGAAACCGTTTTCTGATGGGCCAGACTACCAGGTTGCTTGGAGGGCCGCTTTGTCCGTTGTGAACACGAATCCCGAGGCGTTGAGCAACAACGGGGGGCCCAGCACCCCATGAGCGGCTTCACCGAATCTGTCGTCGAGCAAGCCGCTCTCGCCTGGTTCGAGGCGCTCGAATACACGATCACTGGAGGCCCCTCGATCGCGCCCGGCGAGCCCGGCCAGGAGAGGAGAACCCACGCCGACGTCGTGCTCGACGGCCGCTTGCGCGACGCGCTCGCACGGCTGAATCCCACGGTTTCACGCGAAGGCCTCGACGAGGCATTCCGAAAGCTCACGCGGATCTCGTCGCCCCAACCGGTCGATGCAAACCACGAGCTGCACTACTACCTCGTGAACGGCGCAAGCGTCGAGTACCTGCGCGCCGACGGCACCATCGGCTACGACCCGGTGCGCGTCGTCGACTTCGACGTGCTCGAGAACAACGACTGGCTCGTCGTCAACCAGCTCACCGTCACCGAGGGCGGCCACAACCGACGCCCCGACGTCGTCGTGTTCTTGAACGGCCTGCCAATCGCCGTCATTGAGCTGAAGAACGCCGCGGGCGAGAACGCAACCATCTGGAGCGCGTTCCAGCAGCTCCAGACCTACAAGCAGGAGCTACCGTCGCTCTTCGTCTTTAACGA
>JAEUWE010000139.1 GCA_016791465.1 Pseudobdellovibrionaceae bacterium | reverse complement strand
AACGACAGTTACGGCTGGGATGCCGCGTTTGCAATACGACTGCTCGGAGATGCGCTCCAAAACACGAACTTGACTGCGGCTTATGGTGTTCGCTTTCGTGAAGATACGACAGGTGAGCGGATTCAATCACCCGCGCCGCGTGTCGGTTTGACGATTTACATCAATAGGGCTTTTGGAATTGAAGGTCAGTACCAGTGGCATCTTTCAGAAAAATCGAATCGCGATGTTGAGATCTCGGGTTCGCTCGTTGAAGGTGGCGCATTTATTGACTTCAGTTTTCTGCGTATTTTCGGCATGTGGTCGCGCGAGACACGTGAGCGAGTCGGTACGAAGCGGGTTCGTGAAGGCGTCGACGTTGGGTTGAAAGCATTTTTTTGAAAAGTGAGCAAAGAGGAAGCGATGTTAAAAGCAACAATCATTTTGGCGGTCTTTTTAGCGACGGGTTCAATGGCGGCGGCGCACGGTGTGCCGGCCGGAGCTGATGCGAAGCCGTCCGTTGAGCAGCAGCAGGCACAGCCATTCCTCACCAACATGACCCAAATGACTTTTACGGGTCCACGAGCGGGTGAAGGTTACTTCAATCGCGATGGATCGCTTATGGTTTTTCAAAGCGAGCGTGAAACCGGGAATCCGTTCTATCAAATCTATGTGCTGGATCGAAAAACCGGCCGCTCGGTTCGTCTATCGCCGGGGCAAGGAAAAACGACGTGTGCGTGGGTTCACCCATCTGACAAGAAAGCTCTGTTTTCAAGTTCGCATCTCGATCCGCAGCTTGCAGAAAAAGTAAAAAAGGAATTCGACGAGCGCAAGAATCCAGTGAAGGGCAAATATTCGTGGAGCTTTGACGATGAGTTCGACATTTTTGAAGCGCCAATCGCTGCGGCTCTCAAGACCGGTCGGGCCGTACAGGCAAAAGAGCTCCGCCGACTAACCAAAGAGAAGGGCTACGATGCCGAGGCGTCGTACTCGCCGGACGGCAAGTGGATCGCCTTTGCCTCGAATCGTTCTGGCTATACGGAAACGCTGACAGAGGAAGAAAAGAAAATCTTCGCACAAGATCCGTCCTACATGATGGACTTGTATCTGATGAACTCGGACGGCACAGATGTTCGTCGTTTGACAAATGAGCGCGGTTACGACGGTGGTCCGTTCTTCTCGCCAGATGGAAAAAAGATCACATGGCGCCGTTTTTCAAAAAATGGCCAGTATGCCGAGATCATGGTGATGGATTTGAAGGCCGACGGTACCGCCGGCAAAGAAAAGCAGCTGACGTCGTGGAAAGCGATGAGCTGGGCGCCATTCTTTCATCCGTCTGGCGACTACTTGATTTTTACGAGTAACAAGCTCGGGTACACAAATTTTGAGCTCTTCGTTGTCGACGTTGAGGGGAAGAATGAGCCTACGCGCGTTTCTTTCCTTGATGGGTTTGATGGTCTGCCTGTGTTTCTCCCGAGTGGCGAGCAGATGGCGTGGACTCGTCGCGATGAAAAGGGCGAAGCGCAAATCTACATTGCCGATTGGGACGATGGCCTGATTCGCTCAAAGCTCGGGCTTTCGCGCCTTGCTCCAAACTTGGCTGAAGGGCAGCAGGCTCTAAAGCCTGAACTCTCAGAGCGCGATTTAAAAGCCTGGGTCTCGTATCTTGCGTCGGAAGGATTTAAGGGGCGCAGGTCAGGTACACCGGAAGAGCGAGTTTACACTGAAGCCATAGGAAAGTATTTTGCGAGCCTCGGTTTGAAGCCGGTGCACAAAGGCGGTTTCGTTCAGCCTTTTGAGTTTGCCTCGGGCGTGAAGCTTGGACCTCTCAATCGCATGCGTCTCCGCGAAGCGGGCGCAGCGAAAGACATCGCCGTCGAGAAAGAATGGATGCCGATTTCGCTTTCTCGTTCGGGCGAAATTGGTGAAGCACCGGCGGTGTTTGCGGGATTTGGTATCGTTGCACAGGCGACGGATAAGCTTCCGGCATTTGACTCCTATGAGGGAGGGCGTGTCGATGGGAAGTGGGTCGTTGCGATTCAGGATCTTCCACAAGATGTTTCAAACGAAGTGCGCTTTCAATTGAATCTGTTCTCCAGGCCGCAACACAAGGCGCTAATTGCAAAGCAAAAGGGCGCTGTTGGCTTGATTTTA
>JAEUWE010000039.1 GCA_016791465.1 Pseudobdellovibrionaceae bacterium | reverse complement strand
GAGAAAAAGTCGGTTCGCGTCGATGGCTTTCTGGATCGCGAAGAAGCGCTGAAAGTGATTGCCGATGCGATCGAGCTCTATAAAAAAGAACGAAATCAACTTCTACAAGCCGTTACTCCGCCACGTCGTTAAGAGAAAGTCCGTCCCGCTATGAGTACACCCGTTCATCCCACTCGCATCGTCCGCAAAATGACAGTCACCAAGATCTGCGACTACACGCCGCAGATTCGTGAACTGTTTATCTCGTGTACGGAACCGAAGGACTTCGAGTTCCGCGCCGGGCAATTCGTGATGCTTCATGTTCCAACCGGCGAGGCAAAGCCCGCGCTTCGCGCCTACTCCATCGCATCGACCGATCAGCAGCGCGATGGCTTTCGACTGGTCTTTAAGGCCGTCGAAGGCGGCATTGCGAGTCGCTATGTTTGGGGTCTAAAAGAGGGCGCTGTGTTGGATTTCACAGGACCATTTGGACGCGTGTTTTTTAAAGAGCCCCCGACACCGCAAGTGGTTTTCCTCAACACCGGATCCGGCGTCTCGCAGCACTTCTCGTTTATCGAAAGCAATCTCAGAAAACATCCGGAGCTTCGCTATCGCCTGCTCTTTGGCGTTCGACACCAGAGCGATATCTACTACGAGAGTGAACTTCAACGCCTGAAAGCCGAGCTTCCAAACTTCGAATACCAGTACGTGCTGTCGCGCGCCGATGATTCGTGGAAGGGCCTACGCGGCTACGTTCAAAATCACATCGACGCTTTCGACTACAAGTCGATCGATACCACGTTCTATCTTTGCGGGAACGGGGCGATGATCAAAGACGTCAAGGCGAAGCTTTCAGCCGAGGGTTTTGACATGACTCGCGTGCTCGCCGAAGCTTTCGATTGATGTTCGTGCGATCACGTTTTTCAACGATCATTCTCTTGCTTGCGACGACCGTTGCGGTGGCAGCGGCACCGCACAACGCATCAGCGGCTTTTGGAAACTACAACTCCATGCTCATCGGAGAAAATGCCGCAGGCCTTGGCGGCGCATTCACAGCTCTTTACAAAGACAGTTCGGCCGTCACATTTTACAACCCTGCAGGGCTTGGTTTTTTTGATTCACTCGCGGCTTCGGCATCGGCGAGCGTCTATAAAAAGTTTGACGTCAAATACGGCGATCTCGACCAGTTCACAACTGCAAGCCTGCGCGTGAACCAAGGTTTTTTTCGCGGTGTGCCCTCGGCCAGCGGCAGCGTTTTCACTAACGTCCTTGCCGAACGAAGCCATTTCACAGAGGTCGGTCAGCTCTTGCGTACAGCGCTTGGCGCAGAAAAAATCAACGCCTCGTTTAGCATCGTCGTCCCCGATCACGACTCCTTCAGTGGCGAAATTCGTTCGACTGCAAGCGGCGTCTCGCTCTTGACCATGGTCGATGAGTCGCTCTGGGTCGGCGGCGGCCTTGGATTTCGAACATCTGAACGCGAGGCCTACGGACTCAGCCTCTATTACACTGCTCGCAACTATTCGCGAACCGTTCGTGAACGACTTCTTGCCGGAGGCACCGATGCCACGGTGATGTCGGAAGAGAAGAACATTCTTGGAAATTCCATTGTCGGAATTCTCGGCTACCAATGGAAAACCGAAGACAGCTCCGATGAAAATGAATGGCGTTTTGGCGTGAGCCTTCGACCGCCGTCACTCCAAATCAGTGGCACCGGCTCCTACTTTCAAAGCGTACTCAAAACGACGCCATTTAGCTCAACAACCGTAAACCGGCCCAATGTCACGACGCTCACAGAAATTCCAGCCAAGCTCACCGTCGGCGCCGCCTGGATTCATCGGGAACGACTCACTGTCTCGTTCGATGTTTCGCTTTACGACCAGACATCCTACGACGACATGACGGAAACCGATGTTCAGCGCGACTCCATTCGCCACAGGCGAATGTTCAACTTCAACCTCGGCACCGAAGCCAAGCTCAATCCCTGGCTGCGGGTTCGCCTCGGAGCATACTCAAACTTTTCGTCGCATCCAGAGCCAGATGCCCTCCCTTCCACCCGCCAAGCTGAGAGCATCGATCAAGCGGGCTTTAGCGCCAATCTTGCGATTCAATCCAACGAGAACTTTCGCTTCACCTTCGGCGGCTACTACACCGGAGGCCGCGGCCAGAGCGTGCAAGTTCTTGATCAAACACTGACGCGCGTTTCTAAGTCGCAGCAGGTCTTCACCATGCTCATCGGAACGGCCTTTACACTTTAGTCAGGGCCGCTTTTACGAACCAATTTGAGACAGACTCGTCCTTTGTCTCAATCCCTCCACCGGCCTGCCGATAAGTCATAACCAATCTTCGTGAACTCAGAGGAGAGTACTCCATGCGCCTGATCGCACTCACGGTCGTCATCCTTGGACAGCTTGCCACAAGCTCGACAACCTTTGCCGACCCGAGCACGCGCGGCGCACAGCCCCTCGACGCAGCCTCGCTTGAAGCCCTCCATAAAACGCAAGATCTCTTGATCAGTCCCGAGCAACGCGCGCAAGCGATGAAGAATGACCCAAAAGCTCTCGCCAACGATGCGAAAGTCAAAAACACTCTCGGAGATCAAACTCAACCTGCCTATGAACTATCAGCTCAGGTTCTTGAAACAATCGTGCGAAAGACAAATGGCGATCCAAAACAGATGCAGGAGATCGTGAATCAGCTGATGACCAACCCACAAATGCTCGAACAATACCTGACGCCCCAACAGCGAGATCAAATTCGCGGCATGGCCAGTCAGATTGAAAAACGACAGGGCCACTCGCCGACAGCTCCAGCTCGATAGCTCAAGAGCAAATCGTCAAATGAAGCAACAAAGCGCGGCGCCAGACGACTCGACGTCGACGATCACGGCTTAAATCTGCTTGAGCGCCTCAACCACAAGCTGGGCCGCCCGTCCACCTTGACTCGATCGCCGCACACCGAGCACCGGTCGAATTTCGTGAACACTTCTCCGCTCCCATTTTATGGGCTGAAGCACGCGGTTCCGAAGCTCCGTTTCGATCATGTGCTCTGGGAGCCAACCAAAGCCGACCTTCTTTTGAATCGCCACTTTCTTTGACGCAAAATCGCTGAAGAAAAATGAGGCCGACTCTTCAAACTCCGCGGTACTCAAGCCCAACTGGCTTCGCGAGCCGCGAATGGTGAGAAATGAAAACTCATGCAGTTCATCCACATGCCAGCGTTTGGCACTTTGATGCACCGGATGATCGCGATGTGCCACGAGTAAACTTTTAAATGGAGAGAGCTCAACGGTCTCGATCCCGCTTGCACGAATCGGCAAAATGGAGATCAGCATGTCCGCTTCCATACCGACAAATGTCTTCTCAACATCTTGCAAGAAATCTGTGTAGGTCTGCACCACCGTCGGCACCTTCATTTTTCGAAAGTCCTGATAGATCTTCAAAAACGGATCAAATGGCAGGATCCCGTCGAGAACGACCTTCAGCGAAGCTTCCCACTTGTCGGCAAACAGCCCACACATTTGATCAAGCTCATCGACCTTGGCGAGTATTTCCTGGCACTTCAGCCAAACCCGTCGCCCTTCTGGGGTCAGGGTACTGCGATACGTCTTCGGTTCAAAAATCCTGAACCCACAGTGACCTTCAAGCGAACGAATCAAATAAACCAGGGCCGAGTGGCTTTTCCCAAGTTTATCCGCAGCCTTTGCGTAGCCACCGAGTTCGACAACATTCACGAGTGCGCGAGCTTGATCAACAGTCATTTCAGCATCTTATAGTTTGTCAGATATATTGACAATGTTCGTCTATTCTTTGTTCTTTTTTTAAACTCGGCGATCTGCCAGATTTTGATAGGTCGTTGAGTTTATTTTGGAGGCTTCCCATGATTCCGTACACCAAAGGTGTGATCACCCCACAAGCCCACGTCAATGTTCCAGACGGTACCTACGAAGAGGAGTACGCGCGCAACGGCTTTAGCGGCCGCTACGCTCACCTCTACCGAAGCGAGCCACCTGTTGAGTGGATCTCGATCGACGGGCCCCTTAAAACACGCGCCTACGACTTCAATAAAACAAACGCCAACGAATCGGACTACCTCAAAGCACGACAAGGGTATCTTGAGAATGCCGACTGCCGCATCCTGTTCTGCACAATCAAAGATGAGATGACCTACTTCTTTCGAAACGCCGATGCCGACGAAGTCCTCTTTGTGCACGCAGGCCAAGGCACGATCGAAACTGACTTTGGCCCACTTCAGTACACCGAGGGTGACTACCTGATCATCCCGCGCGGAACCGTCTACCGCCTCGCTCCCTCGACCCTCTCGCAACTCCTCATCATCGAAAGCTTTAGCGAAGTCCGCTTTCCAGAAAAGGGCATGCTCGGTCAGCACGCGCTGTTTGATCCCGCCGTGCTCAAAGCGCCAGAGCCCGCTCCGAGCACATTTAAAAGTGATGTCTACACTTTGAAGATCAAACGCTGTGATCAAATCACCACGGTGAAGTATCCGTTCTGCCCGATCAATACGGTGGGCTGGAAGGGCACCCTCACAGTGTGGCAACTCAACGTCAAAGACATCCGCCCGATCTCAAGCGATCGCTATCACTTGCCACCGTCGGCGCATTCCACACTGATCGCCAACAATTTCGTGATCTGTTCGTTCCTACCGCGCCCACTTGAAAATGGCGACCCAGCAGCGATGAAGGTTCCGTTCTATCATTCCAATATCGATTTTGACGAAGTGCTTTTCTATCACAAAGGTCAGTTCTTCAGTCGCGGCGGAATCACTCCGGGGATGATGACGTTCCACCCCCAGGGCATCCATCACGGACCGCAAAAAGAAGCTATTTCTCGCACGCAAGGTGTTAAAGAGACGAATGAGGTCGCAATCATGATCGACACGAAGCGTCCTTTGTTTCCAACACAGGCATCAGAGAAAATCGAACTTCCCGACTACTGGAAGAGCTGGCAAAATCCGGATGTAGCGAAAACCAAGTGATCGCCGAGCGAAGCGGAGCAAAACATGGCACCCTCTCTTAAAAAAAATGATATCGGACTCTGCGGCCTCGACTTTATCGAGTTCTGCAGCCCCAACCCCCATAAACTCGAAGAGCTCTTCTTGGCGTTTGGATTTTCAAAAATCAAACACCATAAAGAAATGCAGATCGACTATTTCAAACAACACGACATTCACTTTTTCTTAAACCAAGAGAAAGGATCACACGCTGACGTTTTCGCCGACACCCACGGCCCTTGTATCAGCAGCATGGGATGGCGCTTTAAAGATCCCGACAAAGCCTACAAGGTGGCACTCGAACGCGGCGCAACTCCTGCCCATAGCGACTACTACAATTCAAGTGGCGCTGATCTTCCGGCCATTATGGGAATTGGCGGCAGCATTATTTATTTCGTCTCTGAGGAAACTCACCTACGCGAATACCAAGACCTCGGCTTTACTCATCACCCAAAACCCATCGAAGTGAAAGACAAGGGTTTTCTTGTCGTCGACCACCTGACCAACAATGTCTACAAAGGAACGATGGGCCAGTGGGCTGATTTCTATAAGAAGGTTTTCGGATTTGAAGAAGTCCGCTACTTTGACATTCGCGGCGTGAAGACCGGCCTGACCTCCTATGCTCTGCGCTCGCCCTGTGGCTCGTTCTGCATTCCGATCAACGAGGCAGAAGAGAAGAAATCGCAGATCAATGAATATTTGGAAGAGTACAAAGGCCCAGGCGTTCAGCACTTGGCGTTCTTAACTGAAGATATCCTGGCTTCACTTGACGGCATGCAGGACTCGCGAATCCAAACTTTGGATATCGACGACGACTACTATGCCGAGATCTTTAACAAGTTCCCACAGGTGACAGAAGACCACAGCCGAATCCGCAATCACAGCGTCCTCATCGATGGCGACGGAGAGGGATATCTGCTCCAGATTTTCACCAAAAATCTCATTGGGCCGATCTTTATCGAAATCATTCAGCGGAAAAATCACTACTCGTTTGGCGAAGGCAACTTCGGCGCTCTGTTTCGCTCAATCGAGCGCGATCAGATGAAACGCGGAGTCCTGACTTGAGCTTCACTGATCGCGATCACGAAACTTGGCGCCTGCTCTACCGTGCGCAAGATACCCTGCGCGGAGAACAGCTGATCCCTGAGTTTGCCTCAGGCCTTAAAGCTCTGGGAATCTTGGGCGACAAGATTCCAGATCTCGAAGCCGTGAATGCCCGACTTCAGGGACTGACCGGCTGGAAGGGTGTTTCGGTTGCAGGCTTCGAGGGACCAGAGCATTTCTATAAAATGCTCGCCAACCGCGAGTTCCCTGTCGGGCACTTTATCCGCGACCAAAAGGATCTTTCCTACACTCCCGAGCCCGATGTTTTCCATGACCTTTACGGCCATCTTCCGTTCTATGTGATGCCCGAATATGGAAAGTTTTGCGAAGACTTTGGGACAAGAGGTCTCAAATACCTCTCGTCTCCCGAGATCACCGAAGCCTTCCAGCGACTGTTCTGGTTCACCGCCGAGTTTGGCCTCGTCAAAACCCCGAAAGGTCTTCGGATCTTTGGCGCCGGAATCGCGTCGTCCAACAAAGAATGTGCGTATGCGCTGTCTGGAAAGCCGCGCCTTCTCGCCTTTGACGTTGAAACAATTCGCAATACACCATTTCGGATTGATCTCATCCAAGAAACGCTGTTTGTTCTCGATTCGGCCGAACAGCTTTACGGTTGCCTTGACGCCTTCGAGGCGCCCTACCGATAGTTCTGCCGCTATTTTCAATTGCGGAGTGTGACATGCAACCACTTGAACTTCTGATGCCAGCCGGCTCGCAGAGCAAAATGCGACTCGCCCTCGACTACGGTGCCGATGCGGTTTACTTGGGACCACCGCTTTACAGCCTTCGCGCTCGCGACAACGACTTTGCGAGCGACGTTCTAAAGGAGTCCATCGAGCAGGTGCACGCGCGGGGCAAGAAGGTCTACATGACCCTCAATATTTTCTCTCGCAATCGCAAGATTCAGCCATTCTCTCGCGACATCACCGAGTATGCGAAAATGAAGCCCGACGCGTTTATCATCAGCGATCCTGGCCTTGCCTCCATCGCGCGCGAACTCGCACCAGAAGTTCCAATTCACCTTTCGGTTCAGGCGAACTGCATGAATTGGCGCTCGGTCAAATTCTGGCAGGAGGCACTCGGTGTCGAACGCGTGATCTTGAGCCGCGAGCTCTCAATCGCTGAGATCACCGAGATCAAGCAACGCGTTCCCGATATGGAGCTTGAGGCTTTCGTTCACGGCTCGATCTGCATCGCCTACTCCGGTCGCTGCCTCCTCTCAAGCTACATGGATCGCCGCGATGCCAATCAAGGTGTGTGTGACAACTCCTGCCGTGAGAAGTACGCGCTGAAAGAATACTACATCGAAGACGCCAAGAATAACCCTGGCCAGCTCTACGAAATCGAAGAGGATCAACACGGCACCTACATTATGAACGCGAAAGACCTTTGCATGGTCGAACACTTGAAACCACTTGTCGATGCCGGGGTCATCTCGTTCAAAGTCGAGGGGCGCACCAAGTCTGAGTTCTACGCAGCAATGGTCGCTCGCGCCTATCGCGGCGCACTCGACGATCTCATCAACAACCGGCCGCTCAACCCACTCTGGAGTGAAGAACTCGCGAAACTCTCCAACCGCGGCTACCACACAGGATTTATGTTACAGACCCCAGGCGCAAACGGTCAGAACTATGAAAAGACCAGCCAGCATCTCGACTCAAGAAAGTTTCTGGGCCTTGCGCAGAGAGGCGAAGATGGCCGCATCTGGGTCGATGTTCGAAACAAAATTGAGCTTGGACAGTCGGTTCAAGTGATGACTCCAGAAGGACCAGCGGGCATCACCAAAGTTCGATCGATCACCGCGCGCAATCAAGACAACAAACTGGCCGTGCATCCTGGAAGCGGAGAGTTCTTGTTCTCGTTTGTTGACGACATTGCTCTCCCTGAAAACTCACTTTTAATTGCTCATGTCGAGAACTAAACCTCCAACCGACATCGATCGACTTCGAAAGAAAATCGATCACATCGATACTCAAATCGCCGCGCTCTTAAAGGAGCGCGCACTCCTGGCCTCACAGATTATCTTAGCAAAAGAGCTCTCGGGAACCGCGATCACCGATCTCAAGAGAGAGCGCGCCATCGTCAGGCGCTACCTTTCGACACTCAAACGTCCAATCAAGCCAAAACGGGTGCATGCGCTCGTCAAAGTGGTCCTGGAGCTCACACCGCGATATCGGAACTAAGCCGCCTCGCGGTCACCTGTGATGATGTGGTTGAGTCCCTGAACCAACTGATTCAATTCAAGCGACTGCTGTGCCATCGCATCAGCCGATCCCGACGTTTGCTCAGAGAGCTGCGAGTTTGCCTCCGTTACACGCTTAAGATCACCCACCGCTTCCGTGATCTCCTGCACTCCTCGCGCCTGCTCCATCGAGTCTTCTGCGATGCCGACCAGCATAGACTTCATGGTCTCAACTTTATCGCCGATCTGCTCAAGCACCTCGCCGCAGACACGAGCCTTCTCGGAGCCTTCGCCAATTTTTAGCATCTCTTGCTGAGCCAAGCGATCAAGCTTCTCCTGCGATTCGCGAACAATCTGTCCGACCTGCTCAATGCCGTGCTTGAGCATATCGTTGATTTCCTTTGAAGCATGCCCGCTGAGTGTCGCCAAATTGCCAATCTCCTCAGCGACAACAGCAAATCCTTTCCCCGCTTCTCCGGCTCGAGCGGCTTCAACCGAGGCATTAAAAGAAAGGAGTTTCGTCTGGAAGACGATCTCATTGATGACCTTCGTCTTCTCGCCGATCTCGTTGATCACCTGAATCACACGCTCGATTTCACGATTGCTATCAGTGATCTGAGTTGTCAGCTGCGTATTGCCATCGTGAATCTCTTGCATCGAACGAACAACTTCCGAAACGATCTCACGACCCTGCCGAGCGGCACCCACCGCTTCTTCCGCTACTCCCTTTGAACCCTGTGCACGATCAGCGTTCGCTCGCACCATTTGCGAAATCTTCTCAACTGCTGTGGTTGTTTCGCTCAACGATTGGGTTTGCTCAATTGCCGCCGTCGAAATTCCGTGCGCAGCTCCGCTCATATTCCGGGATGCCTCTGACACATCACCAGCTCCGCGCATCAAGCCCTGGGCAACTAACTCAAGCGAACTTGAAAGGCGTCCTGTAAACACTCTGACAAGAATAAAGATAACGACCGTACTCACCGCAATCATCGCAGCCATCAAAGCCGCAGCACGTTCGGCCGCTCGAGTTGCAACGCCGACGGAGTCACGCACTTGACTCAAAATTTTCATACCAGGCTGATCAAGGTCCGTTACAATCCCGCTGATCGCATCATAGAAGCCATTGAGATCAAGTCCATACTGGCCCTCATTTGCTTTCGCGACGATGGTATCAAAGATCATCATCACCAGCGTGAAATTCTCTGACGTTTTGAATGTATCCAAAAAATGAGTGACGTCGGGTGACGATTCGAGCAGTGACGACTCAAGATTGATATGGATCTCGCTTCGCAGCCGTTCGATGCGAGTAAAGGTTACTGTACTCAATGGCGCATTCGCCATCAACACCGGCAGCAACGTCGCACGAAGCTGGTCGGCGCTCTCGCGAGACTGCTCAAGAACATTGATACTCAGGAGTGACGACGTCACCCCTGGCAGAACGATACGGTGAGCCACTTGAACTTCAAAACCAATCAAGCTCTGAATCGCGTGATTGTACCGGTCAAATGCTTCACCCGAAATTCCGTCTTGATCAACCGCCTTGCGGAGCAATTTTATATCTGAAACGGTCGCCAACACCGCCTGACCCTGCGGACCAAAATCATGTTCGGCCATCTTCGCCGCAAAGCCCGAGAACATACGGTCGGCGATCTCTCGCTGTGCCGCCATCTCCTTTGCCGTTCGTCGGTCCAAAAGCTGCAATAGAAGATCCTCTCGCTCTTTTTGCAAGGCATGGACGACGTCGGAAACGGAAGCAAAAAGTTCCGTTCCCTCGAGCGTCTTCTGCGCTATTTTGAGCTGCTCCCAATCGGATTTAATTGAGATCCCAGCCATCACGATAAATGCCAAAAGAGGGACAGTGATCAAACCGGCAATTTTGGTCTGGATTCCAACTTTCATAGGAACATCTCTCTTATAGACGAGGGCGTCGCACGTTTTCTGAACACCATCTTTTTCGGTCTTTCGGCCGATAAGCTGAACTCCAAAACCGACAAACCTGGAGTTTCATCGAGCTTCGCAAGAACGCATTGAGCAAGGCTTCTCAGCCCTTTATCATCTTGAGAAAATCATGCGCTTCAATAAACGCGCAATAGCACGGAGGCTCTGAGAATGAGACAAATCGCCACTGCCCTCATTGGAACTTTACTGATCAGCTCAACAGGTTTGGCAAAGGGTTCCGCACCCGCGACGCCACAGATGCTTGAACTCGGTAAGTCACTTTATGCGACAAACTGCCTCGCCTGCCATGGAGAAAAGGGCGACGGCAATGGACCAGCCGGAAAAATGATGAAGCCAAAGCCTCGTGAATTTGCAACGGCCGAGTTTAAAAATGGAGCAACCGTCGAGGGGATCTACAAGACTATCTCGGAGGGCCTGCCCGGCACAGCCATGGTCAAGTTCGACAAGCTCAGCGAGCAAGACCGCACCAATTTGGCACACTACGTTCTTAAGCTTCGCGGAAAATAAAAATTAGCGATCGATTTCACAGCGCCGTTTCAAAAAAGAACGGCGCTGGTCTCGCCTTCCAAAATCATTTCGCCCCTCCACTAAAGTCCAGCAATTTTTCAACCGATATTTAACAGCAATACGCGTCAATTCACAACCTACTTAACTGTACGTTTCTTCAAGGGGGTTCGATGAGTTTGTTCCGTTCCATGAGCTTTCGCGTCAAGCTGATCGCTCTGTGCTTATTCCTTTCAAGTGTCGGCGGCGCCATCAGCGCAGTCGCGATCAACGGCCTCACTGACATAGGTCGCCAAAATGCGCGCATCACAGAGAAAGTCATGCCCAAGCTTGAAGAGCTCAACAATATGTTCCTTGAGTACCGTCGCGTACGTATCTCACTCCGCACCCTCGGCATCAATGGAATCTCAAAAGAGGATGAGGCGGCAGCCATCCGTGATGCTGAAGACGCGATCGCAGAGTACAACAAGCACAATGACGTCTATGTCGCGCTTGGCTTTCTGCCGGGACAAAAAGAACTCTACGATAAACTCCATGCGTCTTGGCTTAATTATTTCAATGAGGTCGGAAAGCGCGCGCTCGCCCTTCACAAATCGGGAGACCGCACCGCACTGACTGCGCTCTTCCTGAAGGACTGCCCCGAGGCAGCTCACAAGTACACGGCGGCCGCGCACGAACTGTTTGGCTTTCACGACGATGTAAAAAAGGCAGCCATCGACGGATCCAGAAGTGAACAGAAGTCTACGGAGCGCCTCGTACTCTTCTTTGCCGTTGGTGGAATCTTGGTCGGCTTAACAATCGGAACTCTGATCTCAACGCGCGTGTCGCGGGCGATTAGCTCCGTCGCCGGCGCCCTTGCCGAGAACGCACAGCAGGTCGCAGCTTCCTCAGTTCAAATCGCTGCATCGTCCGAAAGCCTTTCGCAGGCTACAACTGAGCAGGCCGCCTCGCTTGAACAAACAACCGCGTCGCTGCAACAGATCAGCGCGATGATCGAAAAGACGTCGGCCAACGCCGAAACGTCTGCGACAAGTTCAGCCGAGTCGCAAGCAAAGGCGAACGACGGCCACCAAGCCGTCGAAGAGATGATGAGGTCGATGGACGAAATCAGCCAAAGCAATGACGCCATCATGAATCAGATCAACGAGAGCAATCAGAAACTCTCAGAGATTGTGCGAGTCATTCGTGAAATCGGCGAGAAAACTAAAGTCATCAACGAGATCGTCTTTCAGACAAAGTTGCTTTCGTTCAACGCCTCGGTTGAAGCTGCTCGTGCTGGAGAGCACGGAAAAGGATTTGCTGTTGTCGCTGAAGAGGTCGGAAACCTTGCTCAGATGAGCGGCAACGCCGCAAAAGATATTTCAGATATGCTCAGCGGAAGCATTGTCAACGTTGAGAACATCGTTGAAGACACCAAACGCAAAGTTGCCGTGCTGATCGACCAAGGAAAACTCAAAGTCGAATCGGGAACAGTCGTCGCTCAGCGCTGCGCGACCCTACTTGGAGAAATCGTCGATAACGTTTCACGCGTATCGAGTCTTGCAAGCGAAATCTCACAGGCAAGCCGCGAACAGTCGCTGGGTGTCGGCGAGATCAATAGCGCTGTTGTTCAGTTGGATACCGTGACTCAGCAGAACGCCTCCACAAGCGAAGAAACGGCCGAATCTGCTCGCCTTCTTTCGTCACAAGCAGCATCCCTTAAAACAGCGGTCGACCAACTTCTCGCAACCATTCACGGCGAAGGAAAAACGCTGGATGCGGCGCTCTCAGCCGAAGCGGAAGCTAGCCGAGAAAAACCAACCGCGAAAGTCATCTCCATCGCGTCGACGAAGAAGACTCCTGCTTCTTCAGCCGCACCGTCAACTCCTCGACTAAAAAGAGCCGCTGGTGATCCGATGATTCCAGCACACGACGACAAGCGATTCTCTGACGTCTAACCTGGTGTCTAAATTGAAATGCGGGCGCAATTCCTCTTGCGCCCGCTTTCTTTACAATTGATCATTTCGATCAGTGTGCTCAACTCAAACTTTGTTCTCATATTCGCATGCCTCGTATTAGGTGCGGCCTTCAAAAAGACCGCGCGCTTGCCGGCGCAAACAGCGACCGCACTGAACGCTTTCGTCATCTGGGTCTCGCTGCCGGCTCTCGTCCTGCTTGAAATTCCAAAGCTTCTGGAGCATACGCATTGGAGCACCGAACTCCTTGTTCCGGTCTCAATGGCCTGGCTTCTCTTTGCCTTCTCCGTTGTCACCTTCCTGGTTATTAAAAAAATTAAAAACTGGTCGAATCAAACCATCGGCGCACTGACTCTAACCGCAGGTCTTGGCAACACATCGTTTGTTGGATTTCCGTTACTTGAGTCACTCCATGGCAAAGAGGCCATTCCAACAGCTGTGCTCTGCGACCAGCTCGGTACTTTTCTCGCACTCTCAACTGTGGGGATCCTCTATGCCATGAGGTATGCGCCGCACAGCCACCATCGAGACTCTCACCGCAGTCAAAGTCTCTTAAAAAATGTTTTCACCTTCCCACCCTTTACCGCGATGCTCATCGCAGTTCTGCTTTGGAAGACGGGCCTCTCAGCCCAAGAAGAGGCTCGCGTGCTCTTTGAACGACTCGCCTCGACCCTCGTGCCGCTTGCACTTGTCGCTGTCGGCTTTCAGCTCAGACTTTCGCGATCAAGCCTGCACACCCACTGGCGCGCTGTGGGACTTGGCTTAACCTTCAAGCTTATGGCCGCCCCGCTCTTTTTGACGCTGCTCTATCGCTTTGCGTTTGGCTCACAGAGCCTTACCACACAGATTACGATCCTTGAGTCAGCAATGGCGCCGATGATCACAGCCGGTGTTGTCGCAGAAGAGTTCGGCTTTGACCGCGAGGTCGCAAGCCTCATGATTGGAATTGGTATTCCGCTTTCGCTGATCACTGTGCCGCTCTGGAATACTGTTCTCACAGCGATTGGCTTTACTGCTTAATGCAAAGGCCCTGCATATCAACGACATTGGTCCACGAGAAGAACCCATGGCTTGTCGAATACTGCGATACGATTCCTTGAATTGATCCGTTCGGACACTCCGAGATCATTTGCCGATAGGCTTGATCGACATAATCGGTGTTGCCGGTAAAGCCCATAAACGTCCACTGCTCGGCTCGAGCCTTCACAAGCTCACCCTTGCGATACTCTTGATACGTTGGCGCAAAGTCGCTGACATGCGCCATATGCAGGCTGTGGGTGCAGCCCATCAACAGCAGCGACGGCAAGAGAAATTGAAGAGAGATTCTCACAGTTCCGCCTCGGCCTCAGGTGCAGTCTGCGACTCGTCCGACGCTGTCCCGCGCGCTTTTGGTTTTTCGGCCTTCGCCGTTCCAGTAGTTACACAATACCCCGTGGCCGTAACCTGCTTCTTCCAAACGAGGTACAAAAAATAATTGATGTTCTCATCTTTCGTGAGAATTCCTGTGACCTTGCCGTTCGGGCACTGACGACGAAGGTCATCAACCATTCCGTCGACAAAATCGTTATCAAAGTTAAAGCCAAGGATAATTACCTTGCTTGATTCGACCTTGACCTGTGTTTTGCGATCGGCCGGAATTGGAGTCAAAGAGAGACTGTTGATCGAGGCGCAGCCAGAGATCAAAGCGGCCGTAAACATCGTCATCCAAAGTGATTTCATTTCGTCATCCCTCTTTTTTCTGCAGACAATAGCCCGTTACTTTAACGATCTCACCCGAGATCACCGGATATTTTCTGGTTTCACGAATCGACATCAACCCGGTGACTTTTCCAGATGGACACTTCTCGTAGACCAATTGAACCAAGTTTTTCGCG
>JAEUWE010000009.1 GCA_016791465.1 Pseudobdellovibrionaceae bacterium | reverse complement strand
AAGATCGAAAATGAGCGCACAGAGAGCCGCTCGCTCATGCAACAGAACGATCGACTCGACGTACTCGGCGTCTGGTTGCTGTTGCTTTTCGTCGCTGTTTTCTTTGGCATCGCGGCCGAGGAGGCCAACAAACCCTCACTGTTCGCGACATCGCAAAATGCCGAAATCGGAACCGCAAGCCCACTCCGCATGCTGATGGGCACAGAGTCTCCCACTGAAAAAGAAGAAAAAGAGCCAACAAAGGAGCCACGCAAGTGAAACACTCAAAAGCCATTTCCTTAAAGTGGATCTCGCTTCTTGCTCTACCGGCTTTGCTTACATTCACCGCTTGCACGGTGCGCACGCCCACAACAGAGACACCTCCACCAACTGATCGCGGTGTTGAAAAATCATTCTTCGTTGAAACGAAAACAGCGGCCGACGGCAAAGCGCAGCTGCAGCCAAAGACTTTTCTCTGTGGTTGGGCGCCGATCTCTGAGACGGGCGCTATCGCATCATCATTTCTAACTCACGCTGTTCACATGAGCGGCCACTGCAACATGGAGTTTGAAATCACCGAAGACAACTTGATTGGCCGAATGGTCAATCCCTCTTTTCCAAACGATCGCAAGCGCTGGAAACAGTCGCTGGTGATTCCGATTCGCAAACACTTCTACTATGAGAAAGCCAAGGACTCGTATGGTCGCGAAACCAATGAGTTCATTGAAAATGCGTCGCGCTCACACTGGACTGCTCGTCCAAAAATGGAACTCAGCCTCGAAGGTCTCTCGATCAAGGATTGGGATCTTGCGATGTTCTGGGGAGCTCGAAATGGCGGCGTTCTCGCTATTGAGGATGTCGAATGGGATCAGGCCAACCAATTCTTGGGGTTCACCGCCGTCGTTCAGGATCACGACTGGGGAGCCCACATGGGTGCTCGCATTCGATTCAACTTCAAGGCCTTTGATCACAACCCGAAGTTTGAATCGACTCCCTATAGCCCACTCAACGCCAAACACTTCAACGCACTTCATGTGATCGGCGAAAAAGTCGATGGTCTGCACCAGGTTTGGTCGGCCGCGAAGTGGGATCTTTCAAAAACTCACGATGTTTACCTGCATGGGTTTCCGGAGGAATACATTCCGGCCGCTCGCAATGTCATCGACAGCTGGAACGATGCCTTGCAGAAGATTGGCAAGCCACGCGCCTTCCAATTGAACCTTAAGAAAATGAAGTATCCCTATGATCTTCGCTACCCCATGATGGTTTGGGTTGCTGACCCACAGATTTCAGCAGGGTCACCGTTGGGCGTTGGTATGGCGCAAGCCGACGTTCGCAACGGAGAGATCCGTTGGGGCCAAATCACCCTCTACGGCGGAATGCTTGAACGCTATATTAAGATGCACTTGAGCTCTGGTTCCGCGAATGGCGGCTCGTCCACAAAATCGGCCGGCGGCACCGCCTCCTCTCTGTACTTCAACTCACGGTATTTCAACCCATCAAAAGTCCTTGGTACTGACCTCGGAAATGCCCGCTCTGTTTTTGCTGGTCGATTTGATGGACCACGATTCGCGAGCGGGACACGCCTCGTTCAGAAAATCTCTGAACTTCGTTCGCTGAAAGGTCAGGCCCTCTCTCCAGCGCAAATTGAGCAGAACAAAGAAGATGCCGCTCGTATTTCGCGCGAATTGAATCAAAGTTTCCAGGCTTCCGCTTCGGACATTCAAACGCGACTTTCTGCTCTTGCGCAGAACGACGGCGCACACACTCTGCGTCGTGCACTTGGCTTCCATGACTCGGCCTCGCCAAGCCTTCGCAAACAAATCTTTGGTGACCGCGAGAGTCAGCTCTCTGCGACTGAGAGGGATGCGATGGTTTTCGCAAACGCCAAACAGCGAGTTGCGCAGATTCCTTCAGGTGTCGTTCACGATACAGATCGCCTGTTGATCGATGTTGGACCGGCCTTGGTTTCGGCCATTGCTCAGTCACGAGTGGACTACGACTCTGCTATGCAAAAAGTCATCGCCGAGCTGATCATGCATGAGTACGGTCACTTTTTAGGACTCGGCCACCAGTTTAAAGAAAATATTCTGCCAGAGGCCGGCACCGTTCCGGCGAAGTACTACAACGAGCTCAAGGCTGATGCCGAGCGCGACATGACCAATGCGACATCAGTGATGGGATACAAACACCCCTTTACTGAGATCGAGGGTGCTGAAAAGAAAATCGGTCCCGGTCCACAAGACCTGCTGACACTTCGCTATCTCTACAACGGTGAATATGCGACCTTCCGCCGCGGTTCAAACGATGCGGACTTCACCTTCTTTAAGGTTCCCGCAAGCGGCATGATTCCAGATCGCAACCCGGATAAAAATGAGTTCGTCACTTCGTACTTCCCGCAGTGTAACGACTTCGACGCGAGCTTCTCTGCTGACCCCTACTGCAATCGCTTTGATCGCGGCTTCAACGCCGAGACAATCGTGAAATCGTACATTGAAGACTTGAATACCAATATGGTCTCAAAGATCTACGCCTTTGCCGACACGATGGGCGGAAATACAGAAGAAGCCGAAGCTGGCCTCTGGTGGAGAGCTCTCACCAACCTCGGTCGCGTTCGCGTGTTCTACGATTACATGCGCCAAAAGTACGAGCCGCAGATCACCGAGATCTCGCGCTCACAATCTGACCTCTATGAGTTCTCGCGCGTTTGCGCCGGAGAACTGCCGGGCTCCACTCGCTTGCAGTCGATGTTCGAAAAAGCACCGGAGCTGAAAGAGCTCTGCCGCGTGAACCGATACGCGGTGAAAGAAATGACCAATCTGCTCGTCATTCCGGGACCGGACCAATCGCGAATGGACTGGAACAACGCCTCGGTTGCCGCCAATATGACCGGCGGTGACGCCGACGCTGACTACTCACGCGTCTGGGGTACCCATACGGCCCTTAGCGTCTTGCCGCTGAAGCTCTCAGCGATGAATGCGCTCACAACACCCTCACCGTACACGATGCTTGGCGGTTGGATGTTCCCAATTCCTCGCTATTCAAGTGGCGATGGACTGTTCTCGTACTCAAGCCTCTATCCATTTGAATTCACGCAGGCGATCGCAGCGGGAGCTGAGAAAAATCTGAAGTTCGGAACAGAGGCGAATCCTCTGCCGACGATGGGACGGCCATTCTTCTCGCTTGGCTACTTCATCGACTCGCAATCGTACTCAAATGAGGCTTCGCGCTTCCCGAAAGACTATATTGAGACAATTCGCCGCCAGTCGGCCTTCCGCTTCTCGATGAAGGCAATCATCTTGAGCTTCAAAACTCGTGACGACAAAACTCGAGTCACACACTTTGAGGCCGAGCTCTATGACCCTTACACCGATAAGTCAGTGCGCATCCCTGAGGCCTATATTCTGCCCGGTGGAAAGCTCATTGTTCGTCCGCCAAGCCGCAACTTTGTTTATCCCGTCTCAAAAATTATGTTCCTTGGCGACAATATGGCCTACGCCTGGAGCTACCACATCGAGTACGAGAAAGAACGCGACGATCTTCTTGAGGCGCACGGTCTACGCACGGCACTTGAAAAGGTTCACACTGAAATTCTCGACAGCTGTATTCGGGGAACAAACAACGGTCTCTCAAGCTTCTTCAACGCACAGGAAGACGCAACACGCTTCCCTGGCTTCTTGGCACTGGCGAATATCGCCAACGACGACGAGAACCAGCGTCGGTTTTTGGAATCGATCCAGGACAATTTCAACCGTTACTACACGGCGTTTAAGAATACACCAGACGCACCAACTGAGGGGCGCTGTGAACGCGCGCGCCTTGGTCAAAGTCTGATTGTTTCTTCTGCTGCCCTCATGCAGGGATACTTCCTGCCTGAGGTTTGGGATGCGTTGGTGAAATGATGAGGTCGAATATGAAACACACACTTCGGAATTTCACGCTTGCAGCAACAGCACTCCTGGTCACGGCTGCTTGTTCAAAACACGAAGCACCAGTCACTCAGCACGAGGGCCCTGTTGCCGGTGACGAAGTCGTACAAGCTCCGACAACGGCAGCCGTGAACATCGACGCTCTAAAGAAGGTCGATGCGCTTGGCATTTCAGCACGCGTTCAGCAGAACTCGCCTCAACAGACTGTATCGGCTCTTGAAGCGCTATCGCCATTCATCTTGAACGCAGCCTATATTGAGAATCCGCGCCTGGTCCGGACCAAGGCCATTCGCGATGCTCTGCACGCGTTTAACGAAAGCTTGCTCGAGCTCAATAAGAAAAGTCCGGAAAAAGCGCAGGCGTGGATCGAAAAACAGCGCATCATGATCGAGTCCGGTTGCGACGGAGAACTCAAAGGTTGTTTGAATCTTGGATTCTTTCGTCAAGAAGTCAGCTCTTCAAAAATCATGATTCTCTCGGCCCTTGAGGTCGATCGCGAACTCGACAAAACACCGGCAGGCGAAAAGCGCGATCAGCTGCTGCGCATTTACTACCGCCGTCTCTCGGTCGCATTCGAGCTTGTCAATCGATCGACAGATCCGGAGCTTGAGTTCTTGTATCTGTCGCGCGCCGCAGAACTTGCCGAAAGCTTTCAAAAGACCACGGCCGATTCGCGTGAGCGTCAGCTGATCGAGCGTCACTCCGAAGTGTTTGAGATGATTCTCAACCGCTTTACGCCCGACCTCACGAATCCCGAAATGCGAACACGCTTTGAGCGTTTTGTGACAGCGTTTAAACCGTGGAAATACTCGCGTCGCGAAGCCAATCCATTTGGACAAGCCGCAACTCGCATGCTTTCGCTCGCCGCTCAAAACTTTCTTTATCAAGACAGCGCAAAGAAGATTTTGAACAGTTCGCTTGCGACCGCTATTGCGGACTCGCAGAAATCAGTGTTGGCTGGCGACGCTCTCGATCAAGGACTCGACGTCTCTTTTTCGACCCTCGCTCAGTCGTTAAAAACGACCGAGAGTACGCTTTGGAAGAACTTAGCCTTGAACGACGAGTTTCAAAGAAACGAGTACTTCTTTATGGTCGATCGTCTGTTTGGCGATCACCTCACACCGGACGATGCCAGTGAGATCTGGCGAGGAAGCAACCGCAACGCCCAGCAGCTTTTGGTCGTAGCAGAAAAATATATGAAGGTGCAGATCGCCGCTCAGATCGTACGCACAAATCGTTACATGAGCAGCATCTACTCAAATAAAGACTGGTCGTCAGCGACGCTCTTCCAGAAGGCCGTTGAAAAATCGTACCCGATTTCAACTCAATGGAATCAGCTGTTCTCACGCATCGAGCGCCTGCAACTCTTTATTGATCGGAACCTCAAGGCCCTCGACAACTCACACTCGAGCCAAGAGCTTCGCGGCATCAACCAGATGTTGACGAGCATGCGTCGAAACATCAAATACTTGAGCGTCTACCCCAACATGATGCTCATGGTTTACTTCATGGCCGAGGTCGACTTTAAACTCGACATCTACACATTCTTTGGAAAGTACGAAATCGACTCCGGAACCATCATTAGCTGGTTCTTTGACGGCAAGATTTCGCCACTTTTTAACTTCGGTAATGACGGAGAGGGCCTTAAGCGTATCGAGACACTGTACGCCTTCTTATTTGCACTGAAGACCGAAACTTTTAAAGCATTCTCAGTTAACAAACAGCCACTTGATATCCCAAAATTTTTCGAAGTCGTAATCGGCAAGTTTATGGACGCCGATCGCGTCGCACTTCAAAATGCGCTCGAATCGATCCGAAAAGATGTTCGACAGTCCAACACATTGGATACTTTTATCCAAACCTGCAAGGCCGACCGAGTGAACCTCGACGCAAGAGGTAAGCTTGGACCCCGTGGCACTGCCGTATCGATGGATCTCGGCGACTTCCAGCGAAGCGCCTACATTGGCGCGAGCGCTGGCATTGGCAATGACGCTCATCGCTTCTATCGCGGAGACTTGAGCGAGAACGTAAAGTCGATCAATGAAGGTTTGCGATCAAAGCTCACCTTTGTTCACGTTATGATTCAACTGCTCGACCAGCACCTTCAGGCTTCGGGTACAGATCAGACAGCTCGAACACAGACGATTTCGCAAATTGAGAAGCATTTGGGCACGGTCGAACGCCTGCAAGCCGAGTATTTGACTGAGGTCATTCGCAGCAACGATGTCATTGGAGCCTGCCTTGAACAGTCGGTCGCCATCGAAATCGAACATCAGAATGCGGCGCTTGCTCTCGAGGCACAGCACTTCCGCAATGTTTGGGAGGCGATGCGTACCGCCCGAACTGGAAACGCTCAGGCTCTGGCGAAAGCCAATGCCGATCTCCGAGCCACTCTCGGGCTCGGAGATATTCCAAATGGCGCTAACTATCCAATGGTCAGTCAGATATCAAACGATGAGTATGTTTATGGCGAGCTCGACGTTCTACTTCGCTTTAGACAACATATGAAGAAGGTGTCGCCATCTCTCCGTGTGGTCATGCCGTCTGATTTGACGGACACACATTTCTGGAAATCACGCAACCAGGTCGTCATTCCATTCAACGACGA
>JAEUWE010000008.1 GCA_016791465.1 Pseudobdellovibrionaceae bacterium | reverse complement strand
AAGATCGAAAGCATTTACGACTATGTGTACTGCTTGCAGGCGCTGAAAGCGGATGTTGAAGTTCCGCTGCAGGTGGTTCGCGGCGGCAAAACGGTTGATCTGAAGATCACACCGCGTCTGAAAAAGTAGTTTTGGGGGATCGTTTGGGTTCAGAGCACGATTTGATCGGGATGCTATTTAAGGTCGCGGTCTTTTTTATTCCATTTTTGTTTTCAATTTGTGTTCATGAGTTTGCTCACGCTTGGATGGCCAAGCAGTGTGGCGATCGCACGGCCGAGCACATGGGGCGTTTGACACTGAATCCACTTGCGCACGCTGATCCAATCGGAACTGTGGTACTGCCGATTGCGGCAGTACTTCTTCCTGGCGAGGTGTCGCGATTTATTTTCGGCTGGGCAAAGCCTGTCCCTTTTGATCCGCGCGAGCTCAGAGATAAAAAGAATGGCCCCTTTTTGATTGCGCTTGCGGGGCCCGTTTCAAATTTGATTCTCGCGTTTTTCGGCGCATTTGCCTATGTGCTCATCGTCAATGGTGTGATGGTGTCAGAGCTTGATTCTGATAAGTCCAATCTTCTTGCTCAGATCGCGGTGCAGTTTATTGGATTAAACTGCATGCTCGCGGTTTTAAATCTTGTCCCTGTACATCCACTCGATGGTGGCAAAATTATCGCACGGTTTTTGCCCTATGGAGCCGCTCGGTGGCTTGAGGAGCGCGAGCAGATGCTTTCAATGATTCTTCTGGTGCTTTTCTTGGGTGGCTTGGGGCGTTTACTCGCGTATCCAGCATCGATCGTCGCCAATCTCTTTGCCAATTGGGCGTCGGCAATTCTTCAGCTCTTGGGAGTGGTGTCATGACCGATTCAAAATCGTCATCGGATTTACAGGTTGAAAAAGCAAAGGCCGATGCTGAGGCCAAGCCAAAGCCAGGTTCGCTCATTATGAGTGGCATGCGTTCAACACACCATCTGCACATCGGGAACTATTTTGGCGCGTTGAAGCAGTGGCTGGATTTGCAGGCTGACTATCGCGGTATTTATGGCGTGATGAACTGGCATGCGATGACGTCACGCTACAAAGAACCGCACGACGTGGCGCGCTTTGCTCGCGAAATCTATGCTGAGTGGATTGCGTGGGGTCTTGATCACGAGAAGAACGTGATCTTTGTTCAAAGCGAAGTGCCTGAGCTTCTTGAGCTCAATATGTATTTTCTGATGCTGACGCCGATGTCGTGGGCCGAGCGCGTGCCGACCTGGAAGGATGCCGAAGAGGATGCGAAGGCGACCGACACGCACAATCTGGGTCGGTTTATGTATCCGGTGCTTCAGGCTGCGGACATCGCGATCTACCGTGGAACACACGTGCCGATTGGTCACGATCAGATCGCTCATCTTGAGCTTTCGCGAGAGATCATTCGTCGTTTCAATTTCCTCTACGGCGGCAATCTCCCTGAGCCAAAGCCGATCTTTAGCGAAACGCCAACGCTCTTGGGCGCCGACGGTCGCAAGATGTCGAAGTCGTACAATAACGCGTTTCATCTGACTCAAGAGGCCGATGACGTTGTGAAGGCGCTTCGCGCGATGCCGACCGATCCTGCGCGTGTTCGTCGGACCGATCCAGGGGAGCCGACAAAGTGTCCGGTGTATTCGTATCATAAGCTTTTCTCATCAACTGAGGATCTTGCGTGGGTTGAGCCAGGCTGTCGTACCGCTGGCATCGGCTGCGGCGACTGCAAGATGCGCTTGGCCGGCAACCTCAATGCGAAGATGGCCGAGCCGCGCGAGAAGAAAAAAGAACTACTCGCCAATCCCGATCAGCTTGACGCCATCATCGGCGACGGCTGTGCTCGAGCGCGCAAAGCGGCGGGCGAGACTTTGAAATCAGTCCGCGAGTGGACTGGCTTTGCGGGGACTTGGTAGGTCTTGGGGTGTCCGGCGGGCGGCTAACGCAGCCAAGCTTCCGGCGCCGGAAGCTGGCGTGTGTAAAACAAAAAATCCCCTTCTCGGTTTGAGAAGGGGATTTTTTTGAATGACTGTGATGTGATCAATTCAGAATTTTAAAACGGAGGAAGCCGCGATCCTCGGGCAATCTGCAGAGAAGATGCTCTTCGGCGACCGTCGTTTTATGGCCAAACAACGTATTGTAGATCGTACGTTCTTCGCAGCGTGCGACCATTGATTCAGAAGCGTATTGAGAACGGTCGTTTTCACTTGCGGCCGACAGACTTTTGAAGCGGTCCACTTTAAGTACGAACGATTTCATCATTTCAGGGCTGTGGACGATTGAGATTCTGGTCCGTCTGTATATGGACTTGCCATTAAAGTCGCCTACAACGTTTTCGTATCGGAGTGCCTCGGGGTACCCAATGGTCACTTTTCTGTAGCCGAGGGCGATCATGTTGTCCGCGCCGCCGTAGCCGTGGGAATCAGACTGATAGAAATCGATCTTGCTCTTCCAAAGACTTGGCACGAGTTTGAGACTGAAATATTCAGGACGCTCTTGGCCTGCGAGCTCTTTGATTCGTGCCTGGTTCTCGCTGATTTGAAACTCTTGACCTTGCCCCTTGAGTCGTTCGTTTGCTTCCTTTAGCGCATTGATCTCATCGAGCTGTTTTTTAGCGAGCTCTTGCCCCGGTCTCATTGAAGAGATGTCATCTTTTAGGCTGAGCTGAGTCTGATCGGGAATAGAGATATCTTTTCGCGAGCGGCAAAGATCCGGTGTTTCGACACTACAATTAAGATTGATTTCGGCATCGATCAAAACCGTCTGTAGACCGCTAAGACTGGTGCGGCTTTGCGCATTGGCTGCGTAGCTCAATGATGAGATGAGTATTGTCGCCATGGTTACGGCCAGTGGGAATTGGCCGAGCTTGTTTCGGAGGTTCATATTTCGAGCACCCGTTTTGAGGTTTTTCAGGTGTTCTGTGTCTGTTCAGCCTTGTAGAGATTGCAAAGCCGGAACCGGAGAGGCGGCGAGCGAGAGGCTGTTTAATCAATGGCTAGGGCGGCTTCGTCAAGAGGGTGACGAGAAAGGTCACTTTTTGGGGCCGAATTGTGGCTTTATTCCTCGGCGAGCGGGAAAGACTAAAGTGTCTCGTCAGTGGGCCGTCGCGATGAATAGGGTTCAGCTGTCTGGTATTCGCCTAACGCAGGCCAGCTTCCGGCGCTGGAAGCTGGCGTGCATAAAACGAAAAATCCCCTTCTCGGTTTGAGGAGGGGATTTTTAATAGTCGCGACGTTCAAATCGTTTTGGCCTCGTCTTTTTTCGCGAGCTACGGCGCAATCGGAAGTTCGAGAACAAAGTTTTCGTCTGGACTGCTGACGATCTTTTCTTGGAAGGACTGTAGGAGATCTTTCGAGATTTGAAACTCGTTGACTGCCTTTGATTTCCGGTCCGCAAGTTCGGGGTATTTTTGGAAAACCCAGAAGTCACCGCCGGCCGCTGCAAACACCAAGAGCAGAATCCCGAGCGGGACTTCAGCTCCGAATGCTGTGACGATCAGAATCAGAGTGAAGAGTACGCCGAGCGCACCGACGCCAATT
>JAEUWE010000462.1 GCA_016791465.1 Pseudobdellovibrionaceae bacterium | reverse complement strand
TGAATAGAACAACAGGACTTGTCAGTTTGTGCAGAAGAGTGCCGAGTTGCATCCAGGCGCTGAAGGCACGACGTCGTAGGAGCTCGAGGCGCGTTTCTGCTGTTTTCATCGGCTCTATATTAGGTCGAACTTGAATGGTCGCGCTAGGCAAATTATCGCTCAATGACGATAAAATGTGGTTAGCCCCTAATCGACTGTCGAAAGTGTAGACAGTGTTATTTTTTTGCAGTCGATGGCCAAGTCGTTGGGCGATGGTGCCGATTGAGCTCCCCTTTTTATGACTTTGATCTGCTCCGGTATTTGCTTTGTCCGAGTTAAAGGACGGTAAATAAAATGAGAGCAATGTTTTTAGGAGTGATGGTCACTCTTTTGGCGACCCAGGGTTACAGCGAAGTCGCAGTCGATCCGTTTGAGCAAGCCTTGTTTGTCGATCTCAAGATCGAGACGCAGAAAGAAGGACTTCGAATTCGCTATTCGTCGCGTTCGACGTATCGCGGGCTATTTGGATTTGGCTGGTGTTCGCCGCTGGATGGTCGAGTGGTTGTCCGACGCAGTGGCGATCGGGAGCAGTTTTTGTTCTTTGGTTGTGATCAGAGAAGTGGGCGAGCTCTGGATCCGAGAGTAGCGGGCCAGAGTGTTCGCCGTCGAGGGCTGGAGTTCACGCGAGTAGATGAAAGCGGACAGACTGTCGAGTTTGATTTGGCCGGCCGCGTGATCAAAGTTGGTCCACATTCGGTGACGTGGTTTGACGGGTATTTGATTTATCGGTCGATTCATGGCGACGAGCGTGTTGTGACTCTTGGCGGATGGTACGGTGGTCTGCAGATGGTTGCCCGCTGGGGGGACCGGCCATTCTCGTATTCAGAGCAAGGGCTGTTGCTGTCGGACTCGGTCAGAGTGCTCACCTATAATCGATATCGCAATATCATTCGGATGCGAATGAAGGCAGATGAGGCGAGATCTGAGGAATATCTATATGACGACGTCCGCGACCGCCTGCGGGCTGTGACTCGACAGACGCCCAATGGTGTCGAACGCCTCTGGCTGGATGTCAGAGGCGGCGATGGGCGAATGGCGCAAGAGAGAAGTGAAATTGAAATCGAGTTGAGACGGGGTGCAGAGATGCGCCCCGTTCGCATTTTATACGACCGTCTGCGAGGAGCGCTTCGCATCGATGGCGGTCAAGACGCTGCCGCTCTGATTTTGAGCTGGCTAAGGAGAGGAAACGATGACTGAAAGATCTGCCTACACATTATCGGCATCCATTGTCTTGGTGATATGTTTAGCGACGGCGACCGGATTGGGCCTGAGGGAGACCAGTCGCATCAGAGGGCCAGATTCGGTTCGGCCCGCTCCGCCGAGAGGACACGATCGTCCGGCTCCGGCTGAACCACCTCGAAAGCGGACGGTGGTGGCCGTTGTCGACACGGGGCTCGATTTATCGGAAAAAAGGTTTTCCCAGCATCTTTGGCGGAATCCAAAAGAGGAGATGAACGGACAAGACGACGATGGAAATGGATTGATTGATGATCTGCACGGCTGGGATTTTGTACGGAAAACGCCGGCTCTCACGGATTCGCATGGCCATGGTACGCATGTGACAGGGTTGATTCTCGAACGGGCACCTGATGTTGAGATTCTGCCGTTGACATACTACGCCGCTTCTCTTGACGGGAATCAAGCGATGGAGCTTTCGCTTCAGGCGCTTGAGTATGCTGTCCGCGCGAACGTCGATATTATCAACTATTCGGGTGGCGGTGTCGTGCCAAGCGAACGAGAGAAGGCAATACTTGAGCTGGCGCAAAGAAAGGGAATTCTTGTTGTCGCCGCCGCTGGCAACGAGGCGACGAACACCGATCTTCGACATTTTTACCCAGCGAATTACGGGCTTTCGAACATTCTGTCGGTGGGTGCAGTTTCGCGTGATGGTACATCACTCAAGAGCAGCAATTTTGGTTTGGCCTCTGTTCACTTTGCCGCGTTAGGCGAGCGTGTCGTCTCGACTCTTCCTGGTGGGCGGCGCGGTGAGATGACCGGAACGTCGCAAGCGACGGCGCGGGTGGCGGGTCTAGCGGCGCGACTGATTATTGAGGCAAAGCTTTCGGGTGGTGCAATATCGCCCGAACTGGTCATTGACACTTTGAGCTCGATTGCGATGTATGATCCTCGTCTCAGTGGCCGAACGAAGTTGAGTTCGCGTCTTGAGGACTCGTCGCTGCAGTCGCAGGTGAATTCAGTGGCATCGTCCGCAGATTCGATCGACGAGCTCGTCGGACTCTTGCGCCGTGAGCGTGCTGCTAAACGTGATCCTGCTTTTTGGGTATTTCGATAATGAACGTCGTGAGCTTTGTCTGGCTGTCGAAGCTGAGTCGCCCTCGATGTGATTCGATGATTCCTTTTGAGATACTCAGCCCCAGACCCGTTCCTTTGCCGACTTCTTTTGTCGTAAAAAATGGATCCATGATTTTCTGTTGAATCTCGGTTGGAATGCCCGGGCCGGAATCAGAGACTTCGATTCTAATCCAATCTTTGTCACTCGGGGACTGTATGCATCGAATGGCGACGCAGGCGCCTCGCTTGCCATAGACTGCGTCATAGGAGTTGTTGAGCAAATTCATCAGAACCTGTGCAATTTGAATAGGGCGACAGTCGACTAAGTCGGCGTACTCGAGCTCGATGGCCAGCTCAATCTGGTTATTGCGAAAGCGCTCTTTGGCGAGATCAAGAACGTCTTCAATGATCACGGCGATCGGCGTTGGTGTAAACGGTTCGTGCTCAGCATTTCGTGAAAACGCTCTGAGGCCGCGAACGATGCGGGCGATCCGATCGCAATTTTGAATGATGCAGTGAAGGTCGGATTGAACTTCGTCGAGGTTCATTTTTTCT
>JAEUWE010000447.1 GCA_016791465.1 Pseudobdellovibrionaceae bacterium | reverse complement strand
TCAGCACGGCAATTCGGTCACAGACCGAGAATGCCGCGGGCATGTCATGCGTTACAAAAATCGCCGTTGCGCCCTTCTGCTTTAGGCGCAGCATCATGTCGCAGATACGTTTGGTATTGTAGGGGTCAAGTCCCGCGGTTGGCTCGTCATAGAGAACCACCGACGGTTCAAGAATGATCGAACGCGCCAAACCGACGCGCTTTTGCATGCCGCCAGAGAGATTGGAAGGGAAAAGACGTTCGTTTCCAGCGAGGCCAAACTCGGCGAGTCGATTGATCACGCGATCGTGAATCTGATCTTCTGCAAGCTTGGTATGTTCGCGAAGAGCATAGGCGAGATTGTCGTAGACCGACATCGAATCAAAGAGGGCTCCATTTTGAAAAACATAGGCCACTTTTTTTCGAATATTAATGAGCTGTCGTTCCTTCATCTTGGAGATCTCTTCGCCCTCAACCCAAATCTGTCCACGGTCGGGCTTTTCAAGGCCGACGAGAGTGCGAAGTAGGACGGACTTGCCGGCACCGGATCCTCCGAGTAGCCCCAAGCATTCACCGCGGTAGACATCGAAGCTGACGTCTTCATGGACGGTCTTTGTGCCGAAGCTCTTCGCAAAATTTTGAAAGCGGACGACGGTTTCCATTCGTCAGCCTTTCTCGAATAGAACGAAGAAGAGTTTTGTTAAAAAGAAGTCGCTGATAAGGACCGACATCGACGAAACAACGACGGCCATGGTCGTTGTTAAGCCGACACCTTGCGTGCCGCCCTTGACATTGAGGCCGAAGTAACAGGCCGTGAGCGAAATCGAGAGTGCAAAAAAGAAGGTTTTGCCTACTCCAGTGAGAAGGTCGACGAGAGTGATCGTGGAGACCACCTTCTGGTAAAAGAAGAACGGATCAAGCCCAAGTTCGGCGACGCCGACGACGAGTGCGCCAAGCACACCGACGAGATTTCCGAGAACACAGAGCATCGGAAGTGCGATGATACAGGCCAGAATGCGAGGGATGACGATTCGCTTGATAGGCGATGTGCCGAGGACCCGGATAGCGTCGATCTGTTGTGTGACGACCATCGATGCGATTTCAGAAGCGATTCCGGCACCCACGCGGGCCGCAAGCATCAGTGAACAAAAAACGGGACCGATCTCGCGAATGATTGAGAGCGAAACGATTTTTGGGACGTAGAGCTTTCCGCCAAACTTCTCAAGGCTCAGGCCAAACTGGAGAGCCATAACCATGCCGGTAAACGCGGCTGTGATGAGAACGAGTCCCGTTGAGCGAACACCAATCTGGTAGATCTGTTCAATCACAAGGCGGGGATAGACGGGGCGTGTTCCAAGGTCGCGAAGGACCTGAAGGAAAAGCAGCCAGGCACCGCCGAGATTCTGCGTGAACTGTGAAATGCGGCCGCCGACAGCGGAAGTGAATGAACCAATCATGGTGCAGCGAAGCCCAGAATGAATTTCTCAAACTTTGGTTTATCGAGGTCCAGATTCTGCGGCAGCGTAATAAAGGTGAGCGTGTAGCTACATCGATTCTTTTTGTAAACCAACGTGCGTGTTCGCGTCAGCACGCCGTCGAGCTTTCCTTCAATTTCAATGTCGAGGCCTTCGCGACCGTCGAATGGACGCCGCTGTTTAGAGATTTCTTTCTTTTCTTCGAGGCCAGAAAAAAGCTCTTCAGCAAGCGACTCGAGCGGCAAATCGGCGGATTCGCCGCAACCCGATTGGTAGGCGATGGTTGAGCCGGTGTCTTTACTTTTCCATGCGCCATCAGCTTTTGAATCTATTGCCACAAACGGTGCGACGGGTTCTTCGATGCGAACACCCGAGGATTTTTCAACTTTTCCGGGCCCAAGATTGACGGAGACGCACGAGGTGAAGAAAACGGCACTGGTAATGAGCAATGCAGTTCGGAAACCCGATTGCGGTATGCGGTTTAGACTCTTGCCGCGATTCTTGCCGCGATTCTTGTCAAAGGTCGAGATGCACGTCACGTTGTAAACTCCCGCTGCTGTCCCAAGTGGATGCTGGCCTATCGCGTATCGGCATTCTCTTAAAATGATACAGACCAGTTTAGCGTCAAAAACCATAGACCAAGCGTCATGGTTTTGTCATGCAAACACGTCTGTGTGCGATGGAGTTTTGCCTGCATTGGCACTCGGTGTGCTTTGCATACTTGCATATGCTGAATCGAGTGAGCACCCTTCTTTTGGCCAGTCTTGCGATCTTTGTCGTCGCCACTATTTTCACGACCTCGACCTATGGGCAGAGCCAGTCTGGAATCCGCTCGGAGTTTTCGCAAATTGGCGATGCGAGTCATTTTGAATTCGAAGGAACTGGGGCCGATCGCTACAAGGTGGAACGCGTCGGCGAAAACGAAATTGTACTGCGTATTCCCTCTCTCGACGACGGGGCGATTGCGCGACTGCGATCGATGAAAGATTCACAGGTGGCGGTAAAATCGGTCTCGGCTGTCGGTGTCGATGGGCAGGCCGAAGTTCGTTTTGTTTTGTCAAAAGGCACTGACTATTTTGACTACGTTTCAGATCAGCCGACGCGCCTGGTTCTCGACTTCTTCCCTGCAGAACAAGCCCCAAAGGACGCAAAAACTCTAAGTCAGGCCGAAGAAGTCAAGGAGCCGGCGAAAACCCCAACGGCAACATTGCCTAAAAAAGCAGACAAGAGCTCGTCTCGTCAGCCTGCGGGTGGCGACTTCGTTATTGTTGCTAAGCAGGGAATGGGAGCCACGCAGTTGGTTCCGGAGCCGGTCTCGCTTGCCGAAAAAATAGCTTCGCGTCGCGATTTTGAACGCGGTGTGTTTGACGGAGGAGACCCGGAGTTTCGCCGCTTCACAGTGAAAGACTACGAAGTGAAAGAGTCTGCTCGGCACGCGGCACGAGCGGCTCTGCGTATACCGTATCCAATGTTAAACCTTGGATTTCCAAAGCTTGAGGAGCTTTTGCAAGCGCCCCCTATCTATGAAGTCGCGGCGAGTGATGATCATGCAATTCAAAACGAGAACAAAGAGGCGCGATTGCTGGTGACGCTTTTCAACAATAAGCGCCAGGGCCTATTTCTCTCCACGGCAAAAGACTTTCTCAAGAAGTATCCAAAGACACAGTACGACGAAATCATTCGCTATATGATGGCCGATACCCACTACGATCTTTGGCACAAGGAGCGCCTGACAAAAGAGGAGAATAAGGAAGAGGGTGTTAATCTTCACGACACGGATTTTGAAGAAGCGATGGGCCTCTACAACAATCTCGTTGAGAAGTATCCAGACTCACCGCTCACAACGCGAACACTCTTGCTTGTCGGTTATAGCTATCTTGAGCGTGGTGACTCATTTGGGGCACTCAAGACCTTTCAGCGTTTTGTGCGTTTGAAGCCTGATTCGAAGTATGCGGGTCAGGTGAAAATCTCAATCGCGCGCGCATTCATGGCCTTGAATCGTCACGAGGATGCGATCAAAGAGCTTGAGTCTGTTGAGAAGGACGCCAAGGGAATTCGCGATCGTCAGGAAGCGGCATTCCGCAAGGGCGATGTGTACTTCCGTAAAGGCGACTACGGAAAGTCGGTTGCCGCGTACGATGTGGCAATCAAACGTTTTCCGGACGCGACTGGTCGTTTCCCAAATGCGTTTTACAATCGAGCAGAGGCGCAGTTTCGATCAGGACAAGAGCGCGAGGCGATCGATTCCTACCGACAGTTCTTACAAAAGTTCCCTGAACATCGTCATGGCGGATACGCGATGACCCGTCTTGGTGAAATGATTGAGACTCTTGTTGGTGCCGACGACCGCCGTGTCACCGGTGCATTTTTTGAATCGTTTTTTCGCTATCGTTCGACGCCAGGTGCCGACATTGCTCGCATGCGGGTTTTGATGTCGCGAATTCCAAAAATGAAAGATCGGGAATTAAAGGATGCACTTCTTGAGATTGATGAAATTGTGAAGCGGGACAAAGATCTTCCTTCGATTCAAGAGTTTAAGACAATCACTCTCGCTGATGCCTTCACGGCCCGTGGCGAGTACGACCGGGCAACGGCGGATTTGGTACAGTTCTATAAAGAAAACACGCAGTCGCGTCATCTTGATTTGATCAAAGGCCGCATCGTTCGAAACTTGGCTGAGAATATTAAGGCGGCTGTTGATCGAAATGACTTCTTTCAGAGTCTGCGGCTTTACTCACGAGATCAATCGGGTTGGCTGAAGGGTGTCAAGCGAGGCGACCTTCCCTATTTTGCGGGTCGTTCGTTTGAACAGGCCGGTGTGTACGACGAAGCGGCGACTTATTACAGCGAGGCGTTGAAACGAATTGATGGCGTAAAGCCAGAGGACCGAGATGTTTTTGAAAACGATATTTCGGTTGAAAGCCTGCACTTGCGTCTTGCGGCAGTTTCAGCGAAAGAGAAAAAATTCGCTCAAGCTGAGAGTGAGTTAAAGAAAGTTAAAAACACGGACAAACTCAATCCAAAAGAGAAGGTTGAGCGCGCGGATCTGGCCAGTGCTTTGGCGGAAGAGCGCGGTCAGGCCGAAGAGGCAAAGACGTACCTCGCCGAGATGATCAAGCTCTTTAATGCTGACGAGAAAACAGCGGCCGAGACGGCGCCACTTCATCTTCGCATGGCCCGTTTGGCATTAAAGAGTAAAGACTACGCCACTGTTGAAAAGTCAGTGGAGCAAACACTGAAGTTGACAGCCGATGAGTCGCTGCAGGCAAGTGCCTACGAGATTCAGGCAGAGGCCGCGCTTCAGCGTGGAAAACGCGGCGATGCGATCAAATCATACTGTTCTCTGCTTGAAATTCCGACGGTCAACTCTGACGTCGCACGCAATGGCTATGACTCTGTTCGCTATCGTCTGGGCCAGCTGCTCTTCGAGACCGGAGATTTAAAGTCCGCTGAAAAGATCTGGGGCGAGCTCTCATGGGAAGAAGCCAATGTTTGGCGCCGTCTGGCGAGCGAGCAGATGAGTGGCGCAAAATGGCGTGACGAGTACAAGAAGTACATTGAGCGAATTCCGGCAGCAGCAGAAATTCGATAGTGAGGGTCTGACGATGACGGCTTTTGATCGCGATGGATTGATTCGAACAGAAGACGGCGAAATGAGCCGTGTGCTAAGAACTATTGAGAACGTGGCGGCCAGCCGCGCAACTGTCCTTCTGCTCGGTGAGTCGGGAACGGGAAAGGAACTCTTGGCACGGATGATCCACGCGAAGAGCCCCCGAAACAAAGCTCGTTTCGTTGCGATCAATTGCGCCGCCGTTCCAGAGGGTTTGCTCGAGAGCGAGCTTTTTGGTCATGAAAAAGGTGCTTTTACTGGAGCTCATCAGCAGAAGTGTGGAAAGTTCGAGCTCGCGAGCGAAGGAACGATCTTGCTTGATGAAATCAGCGAGATGCCGATGTTGTTACAGGCAAAGCTCTTGCGAGCCATTCAAGAGGGAGAAATTGAACGTGTTGGCGGACGCGGAACGATTCGTGTGAATGTTCGCATTGTCGCGACAAGCAACCGAGACCTTCGCGATATGGTTCGGCGTGGGCAGTTTCGAGAGGACTTGTTTTATCGTCTGAATGTTCTGCCGGTTCGAGTGCCGCCTCTTCGCGAGCGCCCGAAAGACATTGAGCTTTTGGCTCGCTACTTCATGGAGATGTCGAGCCATCGAAACGGACGGGCCGTGAAGCGCATTGATCTTGAGGCGATGACAAAGCTTTTGAACTGGTCATGGCCCGGCAATGTGCGGGAACTTGAAAATGTCATAGAGCGTGCGGTTCTACTTTCAAACGGCGATGTGTTGCGAGAGCGCGATGTTCAAATTGATGGAGATCGATTGGCGAATGCCGATCAAAACCTCCAGACGAGTGCGGCTGGTTTGACGGCCGGTATGACGGTCGCACAGGCAGAGAAAGCATTGATTTTGAAGACATTGGAGTTCACTGAACAGAATCGCACGAAGGCGGCGCAGATGCTCGGCATCTCGATTCGGACATTGCGCAATAAACTTCACGAGTATGGTGAAATGGAGGTTGGGCATGTCGGCTGATCTATTTGATAAAACGACCCGAGCCCTAGGAGCCGCGGTCAATTTGCGACAGACCCGTCACAATGTGATCTCGTCGAACGTCGCCAATGCCGAGACGCCAGGATATCAGGCGAAGAAGTTGGACTTCGAATCGGCATTGTCGCGAGCTTTGGACTTTGAGGATGCAAGTCCGTCGGCGTCTGAGCCTGGTCATTTTGCGACGGGCCCCGGCGCGATCTCGAGAGTGAAGGCCGATATCTACGAGAATCCTGATGTCAGCGTGAATCCCGACGGAAACACTGTCGATCTTGAAAGAGAGATGAGTTCACTTGCTGAAAACTCGATCATGTACAAGGCGGCTGTCCAGCTAATCAATAAGAAGATGGCTTCGCTGAAATACGCTGCGACCGACGGAGGCCGTTAATGGATATTCTGACTGGCATGCGAGTTAGCGCGAGCGGAATGGCGGCGCAGCGCACGCGCATGAATACCATCTCGTCCAATATCGCGAACATCAATACGACGCGAACTCCGGAAGGTGGCCCCTACCGTCGTAAAGATGTCATTTTTGAATCGATGCCAGAGGCGAAGAGCTTTGGTGAGATTTTGACCAGTGCTCCACAGAAAGACGTGCAGCGAGTCCAGGTGACAGACGTTCTTGTGGACCAAAAGGCACCGCGCATGGAGTACCGGCCTGATCATGTCGACGCCGATGAGAACGGATATGTGGCGATGCCGAATATCAACTTGATGGAGGAGATGGCCAATATGATTCAGGCGACGCGTGCCTATGAGGCCAACGTGTCGGCGATGAACGCCACGAAAGACATGGCGATGACGTCGCTCGAAATTGGACGATAGTCGAGGACGTTAAATGTGTCATTTTTTAGACGGAGCAGGCCTTCAGCCTAAGAATGAAACATCAATGCAGAATGGACTCGCGACTTAAGAAAGAGCCGCTAAAATAAGGAAAAGGCTGCGCATTTGTCACTAGTAGGGTGTCAGGCGCAAGGACCGAAGAAGTAACCCTAACGCCAAGAGGCTAACAGGACCTGAACCATGGATGGTTTAACGATCCGCCAAGGCCAATCGCTACTCAATCAAGGCAAAACCGCGAGCGAAATTCGCGCCGATGACTTTTCGCCACGTGCTGGATCAACCGGAAGTGCGGCGTCGGGTGTCGGTAGTACAGGTGCAAACGGGAAGATCGACGGTGGCGGATTTGCCGACATTCTTCGCGATGCCATTAACGAAACTAATGAACTTCAAAAGCAAGCGGACGTTAAAACTCAAGATTTGGCGACGGGTAAGACCACGAATATTCCTGAAGTGATGATGACTGTCGAGAAGGCAGACATTGCACTTCGGTTGATGACTCAGGTCCGAAACAAGATCATCGACGCCTATCAAGAAGTAATGAAGATGCAGGTTTGATCGACTAAGGGAGCGTTGTGCAAAGTCTTTTCCGAAATATAGTTGTACAGTTTCGAGACTTCTATCGGAACTTAACTCCGGTTAAGCGCATGTCGATGTTGGCTGCGACAGGACTTGTGCTTGTCACGGGTGGCATCATGGTGACGATCATGAGTGGAACGGACTACGTTCCACTGCTGACAAACATACCTGCTGATCAAACCGCAGTTGTCGTCGATAAACTTCAAGCAAAGAATATTCCTTTCCGTGTCCAGGACGCAGGTAAGACGATTGTCGTTCCCAAAGAGCTTTTGCATTCAACGCAAATGGCGTTGATGTCAGAGCTCGGTACCGGAAAGATCGGCTCCATTGGCTTTGAAGTCTTTGATAAGCAAGACTTTGGCGCCTCCTCATTCTCGCAACGAATCAACTACCAACGTGCGCTGCAGGGCGAGTTGACCCGCGCGATCAACACACTTGATGCGGTTGTTCGTTCGAAGGTGATGCTGGCATTGCCGCCTAAAAAGACTTTCTTAGAAGAGGGTGGTTCGCCGACGGCATCGGTTGTTGTTGAGCTTCATCCCGGCAAAACTCTCGCAGAGGACCAGGTGCGTGGTATTACGCACTTGGTGGCGAGTGCGGTTGAGGGGCTTGATCCCGAGAAGGTCACCGTTGTTGATTCCCGTGGGAAAATGCTTTCGAAGGCACAAGACCCATCGGGCGGGGTGAGCGGAGCGCTTGCTGAGGCGAAATCAAAAATGGAGCGGGACATTGAAGACCGTGTTGAGTCGATACTCGCTCGCGTCGTCGGCCAAGGGAAAGTCATCGCCCGTGTGAATGCACAGCTGAACAATCGCCACATGCAGATGACTGAAGAGACTGTTGATGCTGATAAGTCGGCGTTGGTTTCAACGCAAAGTGAGGAAGAGCGTCTTGATGGTTCTCGTACAAATCCAACTGGAGTTCCGGGTGCTCGCGCCAATATTCCGGGAGCTCAAGAGACTGGGCAAGTTGGCTTTAGTCAAAATGTGCAGAAGGAATTGAAGACACAGAACTTTGTGGTTCCGAAAACTGTAAAGAACATCAAAGAGGCTGCTGGCGGTCTTGAGCGCATCACAGTGTCTGTACTTGTTGACGGTGTGACGTCTCTTAAAAAGAACGATAAGGGCGAAGACGAAGAGGCTTGGGCTCCCCGAACACCGGAAGAGATCGCAAAGTTTGAATCGATTGTGAAAAATGCGATCGGATTTAGTGATCAGCGCGGCGATGCCGTAAAGATCGAAACGATGCGTTTTGAGAAAGAGGACTTCAGCGAGAGCGAAAAGTGGATGACCACTCTCGAGCGCAAGAAGCTGATGAACTCACTTTTGAAGTGGATTCTCCTTGGCGGAGTTATTTCGCTCTTCTTCTTCATGGTGATCCGACCATTTATGCGTTGGGTGACGGACAGTTTCCAAGACTCAGTTGACGACCTCTTGCCTCGGACGATTGAGGAGCTGGAAGAACTCCAATCGGTCGATAACAGCCTGCCTGGTATGTCGAGTGCGCTTCCCATTTTGGAAGAGTCGCTGGATCCCGACAAAGCTGAATCGGAACTTCTCCGCGAGCGCATCATGACATTGATGGAAAAAGATGAAGAGAAGGCTGCGGGCGCATTTAGCCTTTGGCTTGTTCGGAAGGACGCATAACCTATGGCCGATCATGCGACAGTTCGATTGCAAAAGCCTGAGGGCATCGATTTCGATAACCTAAAGGGGTTTGAGAAAGCGGCGATTTTGGTCAACTACCTTGGGCCAAACTCCGCCAAGGTTTTGCTGAAACGTATGGACGATGCCGACATACGAAAACTTTTGACGGTCATGGGCAAGTTTCGAATTGTGCCTATTGCGATAACGAAGAAAGTCTTAGAAGAGTACTACGAGCTTGTCAGCGAATCGGAAGACTATATTTTCTCTGATTCGTCCATTGCGAAAGAGACGGTCATCGACGCACTCGGTGAAGAGCGCGCGCGCGGAGTTCTTGGACATTTGAGCGTGTCGACAAGTCAGAGGCCGCAACTCGAGTCTCTTGAGACCGTCGATGCAAAGTCTCTCGCGAATTTCTTAGTGAATGAGCATCCGCAGACGGTGTCGGTGATCTTGGCCCA
>JAEUWE010000427.1 GCA_016791465.1 Pseudobdellovibrionaceae bacterium | reverse complement strand
CATCAGTTCGACGCGAGTTTTTGTGATGTCTGGAAAGCGAATCAGCATCGGAACGCGAATGCCGCGCTCCTGCAGATCCTGCGTGAGCTCAAGCAGGTCGACGGAGGGGCCGGTGGGGCCCGATGGAGTGACCAGGACATTGCCCTTTTCGTTCACATCAAAAAAGGGACCGCCCCAAGTGCCGATACCGTAAAGCTCTTTGCTTTTCTCGGTTGACCACTCTTCATTGCGATTGGTGGTCTCGCCTCGGATGCTGCCGCCGTCAGGTCCCTTCATGCTTGCCCTCGCCCAGTCCGTCGCATTTTCACGACTTAACGATCAGATTCAAAATCCGACCGGCTTTATAAATCACTTTGTCCGCGGGCTTGCCGCCCATCGCATTTTGAACCGAGGGGACACTCAGAGCGGCCGCGACTGCGGCCTCTTCCGATGCGTCCTTATCGATCTCGATGACGCCCCGCGACTTCCCATTAACTTGAACACCTATAGAGACGACCGAGTCGACTGTCAAAGCCGAATCGAATTTCGGCCACGGTGCGAGAGCGACAAAGCCCTCACCACCCATTTTTTCCCATAATTCTTCGGCCACATGGGGGGCAAAAGGTGCAACCATTTGCACGAGTGGCATCAGAACCAGTTTAGAGTGACTGCCGGCTTTATAGACTTCGTTCAACAGGATCATCAGCGCTGAAATGGCGGTATTGAAGGCCATGGCATCCAAGTCATCGCCAACCTTCTTGATCGTCTTGTGGAGAAGTTTGTTGAGTTCCTCCGGAAGTGCCGCTGAGTCGGCGATTGATACACCGTCTTCGGAAACTGCCGCTCGCCAGAGGCGATCGAGGAAGCGCTGAACTCCACCGATGCCGTTTTCTTGCCACGGTTTATCTGCCTCCATCGGTCCTAAGAACATGACGTAGGCGCGAAGCACGTCAGCACCGTACTGCTCGCGAACGCTATCGGGATTGACGACGTTTCCACGCGACTTTGACATCCGTTCGCCGTCGGGTCCCAGGATCACACCTTGGTGAGCGAGTTTTTGAAATGGCTCGTCGTGGCTGACAAGGCCAGCATCAAATAAAACTTTTTGCCAGAAGCGCGAGTAGAGCAAGTGCCCCACGGTGTGCTCGGCACCGCCGACATAGAGGTCGACCGGCATCCAATATTTTTGCAGATCGAAATCACAGAACGCGTCGTCGTTGTGTGGATCGCAATAGCGAAGGAAGTACCACGATGAGCCTGCGGAGCCCGGCATAGTGTCGGTCTCACGGCGACCGCCGTCGGCATACTGAACCCAGTCTTGATTGCGTGCGAGCGGAGCTTCGCCTTTTTCTGAGGGCTGATAGTCTGCGACCTCAGGTAAGAGCACGGGCAGTTCGTTCACGGGAACTGTCTTCAGGTCGCCGCTGGGGAAGCGAACCACGGGGAACGGCTCGCCCCAGTAGCGTTGGCGACTGAACAGCCAATCGCGCAGTTTGTACTGGATATTGCGGGTGCCGATCTTGCGTTTTTCGACCTCATCAATAGCGCGCTTGAGGGCGGCCGGCTGATCGAGACCATCCAAGAAATCAGAGTTAACAAGCTTGCCTTCACCCGTGAACGGCAGATCTCCGCCATCGATCACGCGTTTGATCTCAAGCCCAAAAGTTTGAGCGAACTCAAAATCGCGTTCGTCATGTCCAGGTACGGCCATAATGGCGCCGGTTCCATAGTCGATCAGAACATAATCTGCTGTCCAAATCGGAATGGATTTTCCAGTGAACGGATGAATCGCATAGGCGCCGGTGAAAACACCGGTCTTCTCGGTCGCGGCCTTGCGGTCGACTTCGGATTTCGCCGAGGCCTTGGCCTGGTAGTCGTCGACGCTTGCGCGATGTGAGGCCGGAACGATGCCAGCGCCCTTTGTCAGCAGCGGGTGCTCTGGCGAAAGTACCATAAAGGTCACGCCAAACAGAGTATCCGGACGCGTGGTGAAGATCTCAAACTTTTCCGTTGATCCTTGAATGCCAAAAAACACGTTGGCACCCTCGCTCTTGCCGATCCAGTTGCGCTGCGCCTCTTTGGTGCGCTCAAGCCAATCGACTTTATCGAGGTCAGAAAGCAGGCGCTCGGCGTAGTCGGTGATCTTGAGCATCCACTGCTTCATTGGCACGCGAATCACCGGATGGCCACCGCGCTCCGATTTGCCGTCGATCACTTCTTCATTCGCGAGAACAGTGCGCAGAGCGGGACACCAATTGACCGGAACTTCTTTTTGATAGGCGAGTCCGCGTTCAAAGAGCTTGGTGAAGATGAACTGGGTCCACTTATAGAACTTTGGATCGCAGGTCGAAACTTCGCGCGACCAATCGAAGCTATAGCCCATGGTTTTCAGCGTTGAGCGAAACGATTCGATGGCCTTTTCGGTCGTGACGGCCGGGTGAATGCCAGTTTGGATCGCAAACTGCTCGGCCGGCAGGCCAAACGAATCGTAACCCATCGGGTGCAAGACGTTGAAGCCGCGAGCGCGTTTGTAGCGGGAGACAACATCGGTTGGCGTGTACGAAGCAAGATGACCAACGTGAAGCCCATAGCCCGATGGGTAGGGGAACATATCCAGCGCGTAGTACTTGGGTTTTGTCGTTTTGCGCGGATCCTCGGCTTTGAAGGTCTGCGCTTTTTCCCACCGTTGCTGCCACTTTGCGTCGATTTGCTTGTGATCGTATGCCATTGGCGGAGTCTACCAAAGTCTAGCCGGAAATCGAAGTTGAAATCGGAAGTTTGGCCTGTCCGTCAGGCCAGTCTCGGCTTTCTGGTCTCAGCACTGGCTCAACAAACTTGTATTCTGTGTGAGATGGGCGAGTCGAACTCACAGAAAGTAAATAAACGTCAGTTGATCCTCATGGTCGACGACGATCGCGACAATCTGAATCTCGTCGGAGCTTTGCTCGCTCACGAGGGCTACGATATTGCCCAGGCCGAGTCTGCGGAAGAGGCATTGGAAAAACTAAAAGAGATCGAACCACACCTGATCTTGCTCGATATCAATATGCCGGGCCTATCGGGTCTTGAGATGTTGAAGGTCGTGCGCAATCGCGAAAAATACGTCTCTGTCGTCTTTGTTTCTGCGCGCAATGAAACGCACGATATCGTGCGTGGTCTCGACGAGGGGGCCGACGACTACATTTGTAAGCCATTTGAGCCAACTGAGCTCTTGGCCCGCGTGCGGTCGCAGCTTCGCATCAAGGACTTGCAGGATCGTCTTGCCGAAGCCAATCATCGTTTGCAAGAGCTTGTTGATATCGACGATCTGACCGGGCTCTACAATATGCGGTCGATTTACTCGCGTCTTGAGAACGAGATTAATCGCGGCAAGCGATACAGTCGGTCTGTTGGCGTGATCATGATGGACATGGACAATTTTAAGAGCGTGAACGATACCAACGATCATCTTTTTGGCAGCTATGTCCTCAGTGAGGTCGGCAAAATCATCACGCAGAACGTGCGGAATGTCGATTTTGCCGCCCGCTATGGCGGAGACGAGTTCCTCATTGCACTCCCCGAAACCTCGCTCGAGGGGGCAGTTAAGTTTGCGGAACGCCTGAGGAATCGCATTGCGGAGTACCCGTTTACAAAGGACGGAAAGTCCATGCGACTGACGGCGAGCCTCGGAATTTGTGTTGCAATGCCAGGTCTTGTCGACATCGACTCTCGAGGGCTCGTACGAGCGGCTGACCATGCTCTCTATGAGGCCAAGAATGGCGGTAAGAACTGCGTCAAAAACTACGACCCGTCGCAGTTTTTTGTGAAAAAAACCAGTTAAATACTGAAGCAACCAAGGGCATGATGCGCCCACATGGCATCAAGTGAGAATCCGTCGACCCCAGCTTTAGAATCCAGTCCTGTTCGGCTGTCGCTCGCGACATGGTCGGCGCTTGGCGCTTCGTGCTTGATCAGTGGTATCAAGTTTTGGGGCTGGCAGGTGACCAGTTCGCAGGCGGTCTATTCGGACTTCTTGGAGTCGATCGTCAACATTGTCGCCGGTGTTTTGGCGATTTCTGTGGTTCGGTATTCCGCAAAACCGGCGGATCGCGATCATCCCTACGGTCATGGCAAAATCGAATACTTCTCGGCCGCGTTCGAGGGGGGCCTGATTGCTTTCGCGGCAGTGATGATTTTTTTTGAGGCGATTCCGGCGATCATTGCCAATCGCCCCCTCAACAGCCTGGGGCTTGGCGCTGCGGTCGTGGTGATTTGCGGTCTTGGCAACATGGTTCTCGGCAAGATGTTGCAGGCGGTAGGTCGAAAAATAGGCTCGCCAGCCCTCATTGCTAACGGCCAGCACATTTATTCCGACTTTGTGACCAGTGCTGGAGTCGCCATTGGCCTTGCGCTTGCCTATTTTACAGGCCTCAATTGGTTGGATCCGCTCATCGCAATGATCGTAGGCCTTCATTTGGGGTGGACTGGATTGAAGGTCGTACGGAGATCTGTGGCTGGTCTCTTGGACGAAGAAGACAAAGAGATTATCGAGGCCTTTGCGAAGCACTTAAAGACCGTTGATTTTGGCGGAGTGATACAAATTCACCACACTCGGATCGTTCGGGCGGGGCGTTTTCACCACATTGACGCTCATGCCGTGGTCCCTGAATTTTGGGATATCGCGATTGCCCATGACCGTACAGAGGCTTTTGAAGCGCGTTTAATGGAAAAGTATCCCCAACCTGGAGAGCTGCATCTCCACGTCGACCCGTGTCGTCGGGTTTACTGCCGTGAGTGCGACGCCTCCGATTGCCCGATCCGAGCCCGGCCATATGTGTCGCGCCTGGTTCCGACCCTGGAGTCGTTGACCCATCCTGAAGAGCCGGACGAGTTTAGATGATCGAAATGTTCCCAAAAAGTCTTAGCCACGACGCGTTTTTTTCGATATGACGGCGTAAGCGCCATTCAATTATTGAATTATTGATTTAAGGCTCAAAGTTTTGAACTTTGTAACGAATAGGAGAATTCACATGTTCCGCAACGCATTCGCATTTGTAGTTATCGCTTCAGCTCTCGCTATGACTGGCTGCTCGAAGTGCTCTGAGCAACCTGCTGCTGAGGCTCCTGCAGCAACTGAGGCTCCTGCAGCTCCTGCTGAAGCGGCTCCTGCGGCTCCTGCTGAAGCAGCTCCTGCTGCTGACGCTGCTCCCGCTGCACCTGCAGCAGAAGCAACACCAGCTGCTCACTAATTTCAGCGCGAAGGCTCAAAGCTGACGCAGTTGATCGAAACGCCCGAACTCAGTTCGGGCGTTTTTTTTAGGTCTTGTCGATGTCAGTGAGTGGAAAGAAGCCGAGCTGTAGGCGGAAGACCTCTTTTCGGTTGGCCCCCTCGTGATTGAGGAGTTCATGAACTTGAGTCATGAATTCCCAAGCGGCTTTCCTAAATTTTGGCAAGTCAGCCGGATCGATCGCGATCGTCAAACCTAAGCTGCTTCGATCTTCAACCGGGCAATCGAGAATGGCCGCATGTTCTTTGAGGACGAATTCGGCCTGAATCTGATTGATGATGGCAATTGATGAGACCAGCTCAGCTCCGGCTGTTTTTTGCGTTTTATGCGCGCTGCAGACCAGCTCTCCGTTTTTTCCGTAGGTGAGAGCTCCGGTTTTGATGAGGTTTGTAATGGCTTGTTTGCACTCT
>JAEUWE010000409.1 GCA_016791465.1 Pseudobdellovibrionaceae bacterium | reverse complement strand
ACTGGAGCCGAGGGCGTCGCCTTCTTGGGCAGCTGGTACTATAAGTTGATTCGCAACGTGAGCGGATTTGAGACTCTCGCTGCGTACTTACTGCGAGCGATCAACGAACTCGAGCCGCGATCGCCGATGAATAAAGACGGCATTCAGAGGCTATTTGACAACATCGCAGCCGAAGAGGCTGAGAAGATCACCGGCATCAAGCTGGCCGAAGCGGACTATGGCTTTGGTCAGGACAAGGGCCTCAACAAAGTTCTTGGCGAATGGCGAACAAAACTCGCGCTGTCGTCGGACAATTTGAGCCAGAAGGGTGACGCCAACTTGCAGGCGGTCCTTCGCCAAGAATGGTCGCGCCTTCGCGAAGCAGGTCGCGTGTCGGCTCTGCGTCGCTCGGTATCGAGCAGCGCGTACTTTATTCTTCACAGCGTTGGCGATGGTTCGCTGATGATCGAGGCGCGTACAGCTAAACCGACGGCAGCAAACCCAGATCCTGTTATTGGCTTCGCGATGGTGGAGTCTCCGTCAACGGCAGAAGGCGCTCGCGCTCATCGCCGACTTTCAGAGTTCGCACGGCGAGTTCGCGCGGACGGCGCATCGGGCCGCGGTGGCCGTGGAGCAGTTCGCTGTGAGGCCCTGTTTGTTGCTGAGGGAGCGTAAGGTGAAACAGGTACTTCTATCACTAGCGGCTGTTACGACCCTTTCGCTAGGCAGTGCGGCCTGGGCTCAGCGCGATTGTCGCGATCTCTTCTCTTCGATTCCACAAGCGACTCCGATGTCGAAGACTGAGTATGTGTCAAAGCTGGTGCAGGCGGGCGTAGATTCAACGGCCTATGTCGTTAACTGGACGGCCATTAAGGAGTCAGCCAGAGGGCCATTTCCGGAATCTGGCGAGTTTGTCGTCAGTGGCGTTCCGTGGCGTAAAGCCGGAGAGTGGATGGAGGCCGTCGGCGAGAGTTCAATCGGTTTGATCGTAACCGGTTTGCCCGAGTCAAATCCAGGAACGGCGGGCCTTCGTATAGGAAATCAGTACTACAAGTACAACCGCATCCACGATGCGAGATATAGCGGCGAAGGCAGTGAGCTGTTCTATTCCGTGGCGCAACCTCGACGCGAGTTCACAGAACTTACGATTTCAGTGACGCCAGAAGAAATGAAAGCGGTCGAAGAATTTATCACCGCCCGCCAGAAGTTTGAGATTGTCGCGAAACGCGACATTCGCGGTGGGGCCTCGAAGGGTGAACCGATTCAACCAGATTTTGACATCGAAAAAATGGGACTTGTGAATGAGTCGTGTGCGGGTGCTTGTACGAGCTGGTTTAATCCGCAGTGGTTGAGTCACTATGACGCGCCCGAAGTTCTGCGTGGGATTGCTGATCGACTTGAGTTGAAAGCGACGCCGGTTGCAAAGCAGGCGATCTGGGGCCATGTACGCCGACCGGGTCCTATGGGTATTACGCTCTTTGGAATTGATCGGGAGAACATCGGCGAAACTGTCTACGCTCAACCGGACCTCATGACGAACTTCATTGTGAATAACGCTTGGTTCAAACTGCGCGGAATGCCGGCCTATGGATACATCCCTGATCCGCAATCGGGCCTGACAACGACAATTCGTTCGACGCGAACGCCATTGAAGACTTGGCTCGGCGAACAGGGAGTGGGGCAATGAAGCGCAGTTTGTTCGTCTACGGAGCGTGCATCGCGATGTTGGCGTCCAGCGGACAGGCGGCTGTCGGCGGTGCATGCCGCGATCTTTTTCAGAAGCAATCCATCCGCGAAGACTGGATTGGTCACGAAGGACGCCGAACATTTGCCGCCCTCCTTGAGCGTGCCGGCGTTGCGGATTCAGCATACGCCGTCCAGTGGAAACTCAAAGAAAATTCAAATCCAGGCCCGTACCCCACCTCAGGTGAATTCATAGCGTCGGCGGTACCGCGCGAAAAGGTTGTTGATTGGCTTCGAACGGCAGGAAAAAATACGATTGGATTTGCGGTTGAGGGTGTTCCCTTTGGTCGCGGCTTTCATAGTGCAACCCTGCGCATTGGCAATCGGCTTTATCGGTACTCGGACATTCAGTCTGATGGATCGTATGTCAGTCTAGAATCGGCGGGCTATGTTAGTCCACACACCGAGGCGACATTCTTTGTTACAGATGCCGAGATGAAAGAGATCAATAAGTTTATTGAGGCTCGCGGCAATGATGAGATCGTCGCGAAAGAAAAAGTGCGCAATGGACCTGATATTGGCGAGACGATCGAACCAGACTTTAACTACTACAAGAATACACTGACGCAGGAGTCATGCGCGGGCGCGTGCTCGAGTTTCGTCAATCCGCTTTGGTTGAAGCACTATGATGGCGCGCGTATTCTTCAGCAGATGGTGGACCGCTTGGAGCTGGAGAGCACTCCTGTGGCAAAGGCGATGGTCTGGAAACAGGCGCGCAAGCCGAATTTGATGGCGATCACGCAGTTTGGCGTCACGTCGAACGATGCGAAATGGTTTATTGAGAACAATAAGTGGGGCCAGCTCAAGGGCATGCCAGTTTACTCCTTGATTCCGGACCCAAGGGGCGGAGAGAACAATCAGGTTATCGCGAAACGAATGCCGCTTCGCGAGTGGTTGGCGCGCGACTAGCGTTCGAGCAAAGTGTCGAGGGAGATCGTTTGTTCGATCTCCCCTTTGTTCTTCATGAGTTCATTGAGTTGTCGAACATCGAACGGGAACGAACGTTCAAAGAGCGAAACGAGTGTCTGCTCCGTAATTCCGGCCGCAGTGAGTTCGTCGAGCGTCACGCCCTTGGTTCGTTTTTCGAGTCGACTCCCGTCAAGGTTGACGACGAGCGAAGTGTGGAAGATATCGGTTTGGATATTCGGTCGAACCCATTCGCGGATTTGGCGCTGGGTAAACTCAGCAGTCTCCAGGTCCCATGCCCGAACAAGAAGTCGGTAGTTGCCGTCGGCATCGTCGATCGCGCAGGCCCAGTGATAGCCGGGTGTGAACTGACTGCCGTCCGGATTTGTTCGCGCCACAATCGCGTCGTATCGACCATCGGCATTGAGTTTGGAACGCCAGCGCCAAGCCAGTGTTTCGACCGGATGCATGTCGCTTGGTTTGCGCGTACGGCAGCGGCCAGAGTAATCGGCCTCTCGGCCATGCGGTGCAGAGCGAAGACCCGCGAGCGCCTCAAGGACGTCTTTTCGTGAGCAATCGCATGGATAGATCAATCCGTCATTGCGGGCTCGATTGAATAGTTCCAGATGTCTTGAGTGCCGATTGGACTGGATGATGAGCTCATCGGCATCGACGCCAATGCGCTTCAGATCAGCAATTTGCAGGTCTTTGAATTCAATCCTTGAGCGTGCGGAGTCGATGTCTTCAACACGAATGGTGAGGGGCTCCGCGAGGAGATGACCGATCTGCGAAGCGATCCACGCTGTGCGAAGATTTCCGACGTGAAAGCGCCCCGTCGGCGACGGAGCAAAGCGAATGCCCTTCATGGCTCCTGATTGAGCTTCTCGATTTCAGCGTTGAGGACCGGATGACGATCGAGAAACACATAACCAAACGGTCGCTTAAATGAGGGATCGAGATTTCGAGCGGCATCGAGCGTGATGGGCTTAGCAAACTTCTTAAAATTCCGAATCTCTGTTGCAAAACCCACTGGGCGCGTTCCGAAATAGCCCATTAAGCCGTCGACAGTTGTTCCAGAACGGGCAGCCGTTTGCTCCGCGAGGAGCTGAGGTGGGCCAACCAAAGTCGTAACGACCTCAGCAATTCCGTAGAGCTCATTCGTGCCATTATTAAAAAACACGATATGGCTGATGGGGTCCGATGGATGGACTTTGCGGTATTCGAACGACTTTGATCCATCTTCAATCCAGCCCAGGTACTCCGGCATAATCGCGAGGATGAGAGCACAAAAATGATCGTTGCGGGGAGCGACGGAAAAAACCACGTCGGGCTTTAGAACATTCATCGGCCCACCTTGTTCGCAGGTTGTGAATGTCGTCACAGGACGGTTCTTGTCGTCCTGCGCGTTGTCTGTCGAGTTCTTTTTAAGTGGCGCACATGCGGAAACCGCAATTGAAAGAGCGACGGGCGCAAAAAGTTTGGCGGCAAAAGATGTCGATGAAATCTGCGAAATCATTGCTGCCTCTGCTCTGCGCCCGGACTGTGTCGGCGACTTAGTTCTTCGTCTCAGCCGCGTCGAGCTTCTCGATTTCTTCGCGAGAGACTTCTTTCACGTCGGCCTTAGACAAGAGCCAATCGATAACTCGCTCCTCAGTCAACTGATAGCGCAAGCGCGACTTGCGATCTTCATCGCCGTAGAACTCTTTTACGCGGGCCAGCTCGATGCCGGTCTGCGCTGCGTACTCGACAAATTTGGCGTCGAGGTCTGCATCAGTGGCTTTCAAGTTGTTGTCTGAAGCGATTTTATCGAGAAGAAAGCTCGAGCGGATCATGAAACTTGCGGTCTCGTTGAAATCGCTATCCCACTTCTCTTTGTACTCTTCGAATTGCTCAGCGGGCATTCCCTGCTGTGACATTCGAGTTTCCATGTCCTTCACGAGGGACTTCTTCTGCTCAGTGAGGAGCGCCTTTGGAACGTCGACGGGGTTTTTTTCAACCAGAGCGCGAACGACGCGGTCTTTCAGTGCGTCTTTGATGCGCTTCTGTTCACGCTTTTCGTGATCATCAGAGATGGCCTTTTTGAGATCTGCCACGGACTCGTATTTACCCAACGACTTTGCGAACTCGTCATTCAGTTCAGGCAGGTCTTTTTTCATGAGCTTTTTCAAAGTGACCTTGAAGGTCACGGGTTGACCGGCCAGTTCTTTGACGTGGTAGTCGGCTGGGAAAGAGATTTTGATCTCGCTGGCCGCACCGGCTTTCATTCCGATAACGCCATCCTCAAAGCCTGGAATGAACATATTCGATCCCAGTTCGAGTTCGTGGTCTTCAGCGGCGCCGTTCTCAAGCTCTTTGTCGGTCAAAAAGCCTTTGAAGTCGATTATCGCGATATCGCCCTTTTGAGCGGGACGGTCCTCGAGTACGGGAACTGGCGTTGCGCGGCTCTTCAAAATGTCCTGGATGGTGTCGTCAACGAACGACGCTTTGGGCTCGTACTTCTCGCGGCGAATGTTGAGCTTTTCAACCTGTTTGAGCTGAACTTCCGGACGAACTTCAAACTCTGCGGTAAACGCAAAGTCCGCAGCTTCGTCGAGTGCATCAAATTCGATGGTCGGGAAGCTGATCGGATCGAGTGCGTGTTCGCGGAGAGCCGAGGAGTAGAATTTTTGAACAAGGTCGTTCACAACGTCTTGTTTTACGCGGTCGCCATAAATGGATTTTACGGTCTGCAGCGGCGCTTTGCCTTTGCGGAAGCCCTTAATGGCGACATGTTTTTGAATCGATTGGTAGGCGTTGTGAAACGCTGCTTGCACCTCAGTCGCAGGTACGTGGATATTGAGCTTGCGCTCGAGAGTTGAGACCTTCTCCAGTGTGGCTTTCATGAGCACTTTTCCTTTTCTGAACGAGTGGGCGAAGTGATAGGAGATGGGGACGGAAAAGTCTATGATATTCGCCATTTTGGCCGGGTTTTTAGCGGAATTCCGAGCGCACTGAGGAGCAAAGCGAGTTTGATGAAACCGAACGGAATTCAGACAGATAAGTCGCCTGCCGAATCGGCGGTGTCGCACCCCGGAGCCGCCTTTGATGCGCCATTTGTGTTTGTCTCTGGCAAGGGAGGGGTGGGCAAGTCGCTGGTGGCGGCTGCGCTAGCTCTGCGAGGAGCGAAGGCCGGCCGAAAGACGCTCCTTGTCGAAACCGGTGAGCGGTCCTACTTCAAGGACTTTTTGAGCCTGAAAGAGGTCGATCATCATCCACGGCCCACCGGGCTCGGGTTTGATCTTGCGCTCTGGAGCGGTGAGAGTTGCCTCCGCGAGTATGTCCTGCATCTTTTGAAGCTCGAGCGGATCTACAAAATCTTCTTTGAAAACAAGGTGATGCGAGCTCTGGTCAACGTGGCCCCGGGACTCAATGAAATCGCGATTCTTGGAAAAATCACCTCCGGTGTGCGCAAGGTTGGCCCGCCCATCCAGTATGACAGCATTGTTGTCGACATGCCGGCGACCGGCCACGCCCTGGCAATGTTCCGAGCACCAAAGGGAATGGCGGAGGCTATTCAGATTGGACCGATGGCGCAACACTCTGGCGAAATGCATCGGCTCTTGTGCAATCGACAGATGGTCTCGTTAGTTGTGGTCACGCTTCTTGAGGAACTGCCGGTTTCAGAGACCGAGGAGTTTGTGTCGACGGTGAAGGCCGAGTTTGGAATGCCGATGGCGGTTGTTGCCAATCGCCGGCTTGATATTCCGATGTCGGAAAGTGAATTGCGGGAAGTGCAGGGCGCGGGACTTGGGGAGATATCGAGCTACGCCGGCGGCGTCGCCGACTCGGCTCACTCGCAA
>JAEUWE010000402.1 GCA_016791465.1 Pseudobdellovibrionaceae bacterium | reverse complement strand
GTCGAAACTGGATTTCGGGTGTTGTCTTCTTTAACCTCACCCATATTGCCTTTACCTTTAAAAACATTCTTTACTCCAGTGAGTACCGACAGCTCTTTCGCGAGTCGAATTTCACTCTAAGACGGCATCTGACAATTTTGTTTGGACTGTTTTTTGTATTCTTGTTTCTGGACAACAATTCCGTGTTCAAAGTGGACGGCGTGTCAGTGCTGCTCTTTGCTGTCATCTGCAACTGGATTCGGGCTCTGCATTCCATCAGACAGTCGCTCGGCATCAGCCTTCTCTACAATCAAAGGCTTGTCCATGCGATACCAACTCCTTCTACCTTGACGGCGGAGGCCAAGGCTCGACGCTACGAGCACTGGGCATGCCTCGCACTCGGAGCTGGATACTGTCTCCGTTTAACAGGCCTGCACATTGAGTCGATTCAAAGCTCCACCCTTGTAAACTCGCTCTGCTACTTTTCGTTTGCGCTAAGTCTCATCCTCTACATCAAATCTCTCTGGCAGATTGCAAGACGCGACTTTTTTGCAATTAAAGCGCTCTTCCTGGCCAGGTTGACGCCCTGGTTTTTATTCGACACATCGGGATTTACGATTTTTGTGACCCAGGCCGTTCACGGCATTGAGTACCTTTTCATAGAAAGCCGAGTGCATAAAAAAAGTAGCAACCTCAAAAAGATCGTCCCGCAGTCCCTGATCTTTGTTGCCGTCTTCAGCCTTGTCTTTCTCTACTGCATTGGTCAGTTCCGCTTCGGAGCCTTTCCAGGATTCGCCCCCGACATTGACTCAAAGCCGCTTCAGTCCATCGCGCTTTGTATCGGTTTGGCATTGAACTACTACCATTTTTACTTGGACTACTGGATCTTCAAAATGAAGTCGCCACCCAATCGCCGCCTCATCGGTCCCCTCCTCGCAAGCTAGGGTCTCAATGCAACACACGTCGTGTCTTTGGTTCGACAACCTCATCAAGCTCGTCCGCTGAACTGTCGATTTCATCCGAGCCTTCAGCCGCCTCAATCTTGAGAATTTTTAAATCAATTTCGATCGCGAGCCCCGCAAGTGGATGATTTCCATCGACGACACATTCCTCTTCATCGACTTCAATCACGCGGACCGTGAGCGGCTCGCCATCGGGACCGACCGTTCCAAACTTCATTCCCACTTGCACGTCTGATGGAACCGGAAACCGATCGAGCGGAACCCGCACCAGGAGATCATCGCGATAGTCTCCATAGGCCTCAGCGGCCGCCACACCGAGCGACGCCTCAAAACCCTCGGTTTTCCCGCGGATAATGCTCTCGATCGCTGGCAGCGTTTCACCACAGCCAAATTGAAACTCAAATGGATTTTCAGGCGTGCGGTCTTCAAGCACATCGCCATTTTCTGTTTGCAATCGATAACTCAGAGTGACCACGGTCCCTTCGCCCACTCGAATCGCCATGCACCCTTCTCCCATCGCGTCTGCGCCTCTTGCAGCCGCATCAAATACTCATCACGTGAAATCAAAACCCCGCCAAAACTCGCCACAACCGGCGTCACCATCTGCACATCAAGAAATGGCAACTGCGCGGCCTTTAACTTCTGCATCAAGGCCCATAGCGCTATCTTACCTCGATTCGGCCGGCGATGAAACATACTCTCCCCACTAAAAACACCGCGGAGGAATACGCCGTAAAGGCCGCCCACCAACTCGCCATCTTCCCAGACTTCGATCGAGTGCGCGACATCGAGTTCATGCAAACGCCTATAGGCATCAACCATCGGGCCAAGAATCCACGTCCCCTGCTGCCCCTGTCGCGCCGCCACTCGACACGATTCAATGACCTCATCAAACACCGTATCGGCACGCACTTCGATCGATCCATTCTCGATCAGTTTTGAATACTCGCGCAAAAATCTCGAAGGCGCCTTGAGATCACCACTCAAATCAATCACCCCGCGCTCAGGGGGCGAGAACCAGAGCATCGGCATTCCCTCTTGCGGCCAAGGAAAAATGCCATGCGTGTACGCATCGATCAAAGTCTCAGGCAAGAGATCGCCGCCCGCCGCTACGATGCCCTCGACTGTTGTCTCGCGCGGATCAGGAAATCGCGATCGGCGCTTCATCGAAAACGCACTCATCGTCCCCCCTCCTTCACACAGAGGTCACATATCCCACATCGTCGACCCGACTCCATCTTACCAAAAACCGAAGACACCTGCTGAAGCCTGCAGCCCGCGTCGCTCTCTGCCATGCTCACAATTTGCTGAAGCTTCTGTTCGCGACGCTTTAAATTCTCTTGAAATGCTTTTTGATCCAAGTACTCCGCGGGGATTTCTCCAACCGCACGCCATTCTCTTGGCTCTCGTCCCTCAAGCGCGCCCCAGCGCTCAAGAAGCTGCACGGCGGTCTCCACGCGAAAGTCGCGTCGATTATAGAAATTCATCTGTGCGCGCAGATATTCAAATCCCTCTTGCCTTGCCCGCATCTCATTTCGCGCAATCAAGTTGTGCACACTTTGGATAAATCCCGGATCAGGGGTGCCCCACTTCAAAAAGTCAGTTTGAATCGAGACATCGTCGCGGTCATAAAGAAGAGCACACTCCGACCGCTCGCCATCGCGCCCGGCGCGTCCAATCTCTTGGTAATAGCCCTCCAAAGCCCCCGGAATTTCGGCGTGCACCAAGAGCCGCACATCCGGCTTATCGACACCCAGTCCAAACGCCGGCGTCGCCAGCATCAGCTCCTCCGTGCCGCCGATGAACGCCTCTTGATTGCGCTTTCGCACGCGATCTTGAAGTTGCCCATGATACACCACGTGCTTCATTCCAAATCGCTCGATCTCTTCACTGAATTTGCGAAGCGTCTGTACCAACGAAAAGTAAACAATCGCCGGCCCCGGTCGCTGATGCCGAAGCATCACAAAGGCCCGAATCTTCTCATCGAGTCCCATCGTTTCAAGGACCTCAATACCCAGGTTCCCGCGCCAAGGATCCGCCAGAATTTCGTGCGTGAGCCCAAGCTGCCGAACAATATCAGCCCGCGTCTCCACAGTTGCTGTCGCCGTCAGCGCCACCGTTTGTGGCGAACCCAGTTCTCGCCTGCGATCGCCCAAGCGCGAGTAGTCGAGACGAAAATCATGGCCCCACGTCGATATACAATGCGCCTCATCGACCGCCAGTAATCGAACGCCGCCGGCCGCCCGAATAGCCTCCAAAAACGGCTCGCTTCGAAACCGTTCCGGGGTCGCATAGAGAAGCGTCACCGACCGCTTAGCGACGTCGCGCAAAATCTGCTCTTTTTCGTCCCGCGAAAGCCCCGAGTGAATCGCCGCCGCCCTCACACCGTTGGCGCGCGCCGCATCAACCTGATCCTTCATCAGTGCAATCAAAGGCGAAACCACCAAAACAATTCCTGAACCGCCCATCATCGCTGGAATCTGGTAACAAAGGCTCTTTCCTCGGCCGGTCGGAAGAACCCCCAAGACATTTTCGCCCTGGCCAAGTGCCGCTAAAATTTCCGCCTGCCCCTCCCGCCAAGAGGGAAACTCAAAAACATCGGTACGGAGGCGCTCGGCCTGCTCGAAAAATGGGCTACTGGGGACACTCTCTGACATACTAATATTATAGACCAGTAGACGCGTCCCGTCTCGCGTGTTACAGACATTCGTTCTGATCAAATAAAAGATCAAATTTAGATCCGGGATTTTCCCAGATCCCGGCGGACTCGACTGTCAACTAGACTTAGGACAAACAGGAAAGTCCAACGGGGAAATGGAGCGATATGGCAAACGAATGGGTTCTTGAGAAGGTCCGAAACTTTGGTATTTCGGCCCACATTGACTCCGGTAAGACGACGCTTTCTGAGCGTATTTTGTTCTACACCGGTCGTATTCACGCGATTCACGAAGTCCGCGGTAAGGACGGCGTCGGCGCGACCATGGACTCCATGGATCTCGAGCGCGAAAAGGGTATCACCATCCAGTCGGCTGCGACTTACGGCCAGTGGAAAGACATCACCTTCAACCTGATCGACACCCCCGGGCACGTCGACTTCACGGTCGAGGTTGAGCGCTCGCTCCGCGTTCTCGACGGTGCAATTCTCGTTCTCTGCGGCGTTGCCGGCGTACAGTCTCAGTCGATCACGGTCGACCGTCAGATGAAGCGTTACAACGTTCCCCGCCTTGCCTTCGTCAACAAACTCGATCGCTCGGGCGCCAACCCATTCCGCGTTATGGAAGGTCTTCGCGAGAAGCTCCGCCTGAACGCCGTTATGGCTCAGATCCCAATCGGCCTTGAAGACAAACTCGCTGGCGTTGTCGATCTCGTGAAAATGCGCGCCTTCTACAACGAAGGCGAGAACGGCGAAAACGTTATCGAAAAAGACATTCCGGCTGATCTCATCGATCAGGCAAAAGAATATCGCACTGAACTCATCGCCAAACTTGCTGACGTCGATGAGGGCATTGCCGAGAAGTTCTTGATGGAAGAAGAGCCCACTGAGCAGGAACTCCAAGCGGCGATCCGAAAAGCGACAATCGCATTGAAGTTCGTTCCTGTCTTCTGCGGTTCGGCGTTCAAAAACCGCGGCGTTCAAAAACTTCTCGACGGTATTTCGGACTATCTCCCGAATCCAAAAGAAAAAGAGAACACCGGCCTTGATCTCGACAAAGGCGAAGAGAAAGTCATCATGGAAACAGACCCGAGCAAGCCGCTCGTGGCCTATGCTTTCAAACTTGATGACGGTCGCTACGGTCAGCTCACTTACATGCGTATCTACCAAGGTACGATGAAAAAAGGCGACTTCATCATCAACACCACGAACCAGAAGAAGGTGAAAATCCCTCGCATGGTTCGCATGCACTCGAACGAAATGGTCGACATCGACTCAGCATCTGCCGGAGATATCGTTGCTTTGTTCGGCGTTGATTGCGCATCAGGCGACACATTCACAGATGGCTCGATCAACGTCGCCATGTCGTCGATGTTCATCCCTGAGGCGGTTATTTCGTTGGCCGTTGCACCAAAGTCGAAAGATGCAGCTTCGAACTTCTCAAAAGCTCTGCAGAAGTTCCGCAAAGAAGACCCGACGTTCCGCGTGAAGCGCGACGAAGAGTCAAACGAGACGATCATCGAAGGTATGGGCGAGCTTCACCTTGAGATCTACATCGAGCGCATGAAGCGCGAATTCAACTGCGAAGTTATCGCTGGTAAGCCGCAGGTTGCCTACCGTGAGACGATCTCGCGCGTGACAGACTTCGACTACACCCACAAGAAACAAACGGGTGGTTCGGGTCAGTACGCGAAAGTTGTTGGAACGATCGAGCCGCTTCAGGTTGAAGAAGGCAAAGATCCAAAAGCTTATGAGTTCGAAGACGAAGTCGTCGGTGGACGTATTCCGAAGGAATTCATTCCGGCCGTTGACGAGGGCTTCAAAGAACAGATGGCCAAAGGGCCTTTGATTGGTTTCCCGATCGTCGGCATGAAAGTCACCCTCAAGGACGGCGCTTACCACGACGTCGACTCATCGTACCTCGCGTTCAAGATCGCCTCGATGGCCGCTCTTCGCGAAGTGTACATGGAAGCTGGTCCGATCGCGCTTGAGCCGATCATGAAGCTCGAAACTGTTGCGCCAGAAGAGTATCAGGGCGCAGTGATGGGTGGAATCAACCAACGCCGCGGTATCATCCAGGGTACACAGACCCTCGAAGGTAGCGTGACTGTTCTTGCCGAAGTACCGCTCACAGAGATGTTCGGCTACTCGACAGATCTGCGTTCGTCGACTCAAGGTAAAGGCGAGTTCACGATGGAATTTGCGAAGTACGCAGCCGTACCGCGCACGATCCAGGAAGAGCTCCACAAGAAGTATCTTGAAAAGCGTGCAGCTGAAGCCAAAGGCTAAGCTCGCAGTTTTCAATGCGACTTCTCGCACGAAAGACCAGGCCACAAGCCTGGTCTTTTTTTTGAGGCTTTGAAGCCGATAGGCCGGTACTGAAGCACCTTGATCCAGTTCCATCGAACGGCAATTGAGTCCTCATGATTCAGCTCATAAAATTAGAATATGAAAAAGACGTTCTGGATCATCTTGTCGACAGTCGCCGCCTTGTTCACGACTTTCAATGCGTTCGCCGAAGACTCGGCCAACGCGGTCACATCCGGTGATCATCACTATCACTTGAGCCTCTCGCCCATTCCGCTGCTTGTCGGAGCCGTCTCTGGAAATTTCGAAGTTAAATTAAATGAGCACTGGACCGTTGGCCCGAGCTTCCTCTACTGGAACACTAAAATTTTTGACTACCGCTTCAACGCGAGCGGCGTCGGCATTCGGGCCGCCTACTCGTTCCGGGCGCCAGCCCTTCAAGATGGACCTTATCTCGCGGGCGGCCTCTCCTATGCCAGCGCAAAGGTCACACAGAACAGTTTAAGCTACGGCGAAATCAGCGGTGAGGCCTCCGGCTTCGGACTCACCGGCCTCGCTGGATATCACTGGATTCTCCCTTCCGGCTTTTCCTTCCGAGTTGGCGTGGGCCTCGGACTTTCAAAGCTCAACAAAATTGAACTTAAAGACTCTTCGGGCACTGTTCGCGACTCTGGCTTCAACGGTCTTGGCGGCGGTATCGCGAACGAGATCGACATCGGTTGGGCATTTTAACTCCCCTCCATTCCCGTCTTTGTGCATCTGTACAACTGACGACCTCCGAATAACGCAGCTCAGCTTCCGGCGCCGGAAGCTGTGGCGCATCAAGCCTGCCAAGCGCCAGACATAAACTCGCTGCTTGAACTCAAGCGAAGGCCCTTCTACTCTCCGGCCACTATGATTTTGTCAGACAAAACGCTGAACGCCATGATCAAAAAGGGCGAGCTCGTCGTCGAGCCGCTCACGCAAGAGAGCATTCAACCCGCATCGATTGACTGCCGACTCGGCAGTCATTTTCTGCTCGTTGAAAACTTCAACATGAAAACGATCGATATGGATTCTGAGATCCTCTATCGCGAGTACGAAGGCGAAACGATCACCATCCCGCCTCACACCTTCTTGCTTGCGACGACGATGGAGTGGGTGAAATTGCCAAACGATCTCACTGCTTTTGTCGAAGGTCGCTCCAGTATCGGTCGCCTCGGGCTCTTTATTCAAAACGCTGGCTGGGTCGATCCAGGCTTTGAGGGCAACATCACGCTTGAGCTCTACAACGCAAACTCGCTCCCCATCACACTCACTGCGGGTCGACGCATCTGCCAATTGGTTTTCTGCAAGATGGATCAGGCCGCGGCCAATCCCTACGCCGGAAAATACCAAGGTCAGAAAAAGTCGGTCGGAAGTCGCGTCTACAACGACGCTGAGGCCAGCAAGAAATCATGAGTGACGGCGTTTTCGTCTACGTGACTTTTGCAACGGCGAATGAGGCCGAGCGCCTCGGACGCCGCGCGATAGAGGCGAACCTAGCAGCCTGTGTAAACGTGCTACCGGCCCACCAATCGATTTACCGCTGGAATGACAAGATCGAGTCCACAAGCGAACACATTGCGCTCTTTAAGACGGCTAAAGCGTCTGAGAATGCCTTGCGCGAATGGTTAGAAAACAACCACTCCTATGATTGCCCCTGTATCGCTTCAATCGATATCACAAAGCTCAATTCGGATTTTCAGGCCTGGCTTCAACCTAAGCCAGCATTCTAAATAGAAATGCCATCGCTGCCGTTAAGGCCGCCAAGATCAAGAAGATCTTAATTGCATCGGTATCGGGACTCTCATTGGCCTCAGGACGCAGCGGCGCGGGTGCAGCGACAAACCGCTCATCGAGAGATCGCGAGCGACGGTCCCGGTCTGACCCCACCTGTGGCCCCAGTTCTGGCTCGTTTCCCTCTGTATTGTGCCGCGTTTCAAAGTCCATGGTCCCTCAACCTTGAGAGGTAGCGAACTCTGTGCCAGTTTTATGGTATCAGGAGGCCACCATGACAAAACAGCAGCTTGCAGCCGAGGTATTCCGACTTTCTCATCGCACAGGCACCTTTAAGCTGCGCAGTGGCCAAATCTCAAACGAGTATTTCGACAAGTACCAGTTCGAAAGCCAACCCGGAACCCTTAAAGAAATCGCGCGCCAACTCGCCGCACTTATTCCGCCAGACACCGAACTTCTTGGCGCGCTCGAAATGGGAGGAATCCCGATTGCCACTGCCATCGCTTTCGAAACAGGTCACCAGGTCGTCTTTGTTCGCAAAGCTCCAAAAGACTATGGCACCTGTCGATTTGCGGAAGGCCCAGAGATCAAAGGCCGCCGGATCACGCTGATCGAGGACGTGATCACCACTGGCGGTCAGGTCGTACAAAGTGCGGCCGATCTTCGCGGAGATGGCGCGATCATCACCGACGTTGTCGGCGTCATTGATCGCAGCGAAGGAAAAACTGAGAAGCTTGTGCAAGCCGGACTCAAACTTCACGCTCTGTTCACGATGGCCGAGCTCAAAGCGAGCCGCTAAGTCTCGCGATTTTCAGACTACTGACGCACGCCTTTTGCTTTCGAACTCGAAGGCTGGCCGGTCTCTGCGATTTTCATTTGAAGGTCCATATTGAAGCCCGCCCAATCTTTTGGGGAGCAGAACACCATCGCTTGCATCACTGCACTCGCCGACAGCTCTTCCGTCTTGCCAACGAAGGCATTTGAAAGAGGTGTTCGACTGTCGCTCATGACAATTCCCTGCTGAGCCAGCTCAGCGCGTCGGTCGCTAAAGACCTGGTTCATCTCGCCCAGCCAGTCCGTGCAACCCTTCACTTTATCGCGGCCAGCACGTGCTGCAACCTCTCGAATCCGATCGCAGTAAACACTATCGAAAACGATCTTCTTCATCTCGCCCTGACGATCGCGAAACAGCGCTACATTTTGCAAAGGCAAACAGCCACCGGGCATATTCTTAAAGCGCGCCTCAAATCCGATAAGATCAGCTGGGTGAAGCTTTTCAGTGCTCGCCACACGACGCGACACCGTCGTCACGTCGCCTTCTCTGGCAACTGCAACATCCGACGGAAGAACCAACATGTCGTCGCCAACAAAGTGCGCAAGCTTCACGCGCGCCTTCTTTCCGTCTTCAAAGCTCAAGACCTCATTGGATTTAGAGCTTCTCGTGAGCTTTCCGCCGTCAAGCCAAACCGAACTGTTTTCTTCAAGACCAACAGCGCTATTCATAAACTGATCACAGAGGTCGTCGGCCATAACAGGCCTGACCAATAGCGTGACAGCGAGGCACAAAATGAGTTTCACCATCTCTTGATTTTGCCAGCGATCGATCGGCTTGCCCACTCGACCTCGATCATCATCTGGTCCAGCTGTCCCCTCACGCCTCAACTGATCTCGCGAAGATACTCCGTCGCTTGTTCACTCGCCCAAGCTTCGGACTGCGCTTCAAGATCAAACTGATATTTTGCTCTGAGCCACCGAAAAAACGGACCGAGCGACCGACGCCGAGTACGCAGCTCATGCAAAATCACTCGCGCCACCGGGCCACCATCGGTCACTCCACCACTTCTCTCATAAAGTCCGGCGGTCGCTTCAGCATCGTAATCGACCTCGATCAGTTCAATCTCGGTGCCCTTTAATAGCGCATACTCCGCACGTGCCGCTGCCGGATCGACTCGAAGCGGAATTCCCGCTGCACCCAAAAATGCCAGTCGTTTTTCTCCCCATGGGATCACTCTTGGATCGTGAAAGTGTCCACCGACAATCAATCGCTCGGGCCGCACCTTGAGACCACGAAAATCACCGCGCCGATTCGAGCGAAGTCCTGCATGCAGAAACAAAACCTCGCCCCACGAAAGAGACTCCGGAAGATCCGCCATCCACCTCAATGTCTGCTCGGCAAAACGCTCAGCACAAAGACGCACAGGCTTAAATCGCCACCCCGTACCCGCAACAGAATGGAAAAGCGAATCCGTCCCGCGATACGAACCGCGGGCGGCCAAAATATAGTCTTCATGATTTCCCCGAAGCGCTGTCCAACCGCGCTCTCGGATCTCAAACGCCATCTCGGCTGACTCCGGCAGTGGATCCACCAGATCACCCAAAAAGACCGGCACAGCCTCATCCTCACGCAGGTCTCGGCGCAGAGGCCCCTCAAGCAGTTTGAAACCACGCCGAGCGACGTCAGCGCAGATCGAATCAAACGCTGCGCGATTGCCGTGCAAATCAGCGATCAAGACAATCACGCTTAAAATCCTATCTCAGATTACTTTTCGCCAACAACGTAGGCGACCCAGGCTTCACACTCTTCACCAACTTCAACGCGCGAGAAAATGCCGTCGCCCTCGCCATTGCGCGTGGTTCCTTCCCAGTAGACATGCGTTTTCCTAAACCCTGTCTCTTGCATCAGCTCGCGCAGTTCCTGAATCGACCACATCCGCCAATCATAGGTGAACATGTTGTTATGCTTGCGTGTGCGCCCGTTCGGGCCTTTGTCTTTAAAGTGAATTTGAAAGAGCGCCTCGTTGGTCAGCGGGTTAAACGAAACCTGCTCCCAAATGTAGGTGAAATCGCGATGCTCAGTCTGCTCAACATTGGCCTGCTGACAGGCTGGGCCACCAAAACAATCCATCACCATCACGCCGCCGACATTCAACGCCGAATAGCAGTTCAAGAGGTAGGCCTTCATCGTGTTTCGCTGCTTGAAGATGTAGTGCGAGAAATTCATCGCACAGATGACATCCGCCGTCGGCAGATCAGGAGCCAGCACATTGGCCTGATGAATTGTCACTCGCTCGCGCATCGAACGCGGGAGCTGCGGCAAGTTGTGCGTCAACCCATACAAAATCGGCTCTGGATCAAGATCGATCCCGATGGACTTGTAGCTTTTTGAAAGCTTGGCCCACTCGCAAGAAATCGCAAATGTTCCACAAAAATCTTCGCGCAAAACTTTTGGATCTCGCCCGGTCAGTTCGACGTAGGTGTCACGAATAAAGCGCACATCGACTTCGGGAGACTGAACGGCACGTCGATAGAGATCATAGCGATCGAAACCTGGAACAGCATTTTTCATTATGGAACTTCCGCCATGACCTCTTGAATTGCGACCTCAATATCGTGCCCGTGCGGCACCGACGCCTCCTCGAGGTTTGGGTGCAAGCCAATTCCAGGAAGATTTTTTCCGGCAAGTACACGGGGGCGCGCCAAGAGTTCATAAAACAGCTCTTGCGTCACACGATACGCCAGGTGCTCACCAAAGTTCGTCACTTCTGTGTCTTCATTGACGAAGAGCACTCGGCCCGTCTTGCGAACAGACTCGCGAATCATCGACCAATCGTAGGGATAGAGACTGCGAAGATCGATGACTTCCGCAGAAATGCCGGCCGTCGCCAAATCGTCCGCGACCTTGTTGCACATCAAAACGTGGCGACCATAAGTCACGACCGTAATGTCGTTGCCCTCACGTGTAATTTTGCCCTTTCCAATCGGAATTTCAAACTCACCGACCGCTGGCCAACGCGGCTTCCATTTTGAACGATCGCCAATCGGCGCATCGATCATCGCCTTCAGCTCTTTTTCCTCAAGAGGCTCACCAGGAATCAACTCCTCACCCTTGATACGCATCAATGCCTTTGGCTTTAAAAACAAAACAGGGTTCGGGTCTTTAATTGCTGAAATCATCAGTCCATAGGCATCGAGCGGTGTCGACGGCATGACGACCTTCCAGCCCGGAAGACGAGTCGCCCACGCATCAAACGAGTGAGAGTGGTAAACCGAACCGCGAATTCCAGCACCGACCGGCGTCATCAAAACGATCGGCATATTGTACTGACCGTTTGAACACCAGAGTGTATTGCCGGCCATTTTCAAGAGATCGATCGTATTGAAAATATAGTCACAGAATTGAATCTCAGCAACACAGCGATCTCCGGCGAGTCCAAGACCGATCGCCGTTGAAACGATACCGCGCTCGTCGAGCGGCGAGTTCCATGCCGTCTTTAAACCTTGCGTGGCGGTGAATACTCCGCCGAGGGGCGCCCCAACATCCTCACCGAAAATATCGGTTACGCCGAGTTTCGATTCTCCGTAATGCAGAGCCATTCGAATGGCTTGTGCCATATTTGCCATTAGAACTTCCTCCAGTCCGCATTCTCACTTCCAACGTAGATGTGATCCCAAACACTTTCCGCCGTCGGTACTCCCTCTGCGCGAACCTTCTCAGCCGCATCTCGCGACTCATCGTCATACTGCTGCCACAGTTCTTTTACAAAACCAGTGGTAATATACTTCGAATCAACCAAGCGCTTTTCAAACCGCTCAATCGGACATTCGCCATTTTCGCGATTCGCACCCGATGCCGATGAGTGTCCGTAAAGACGTGACACCATAAACTCAGTCAAAACTGGCTTTGTGTTCTTTCGGATGTATTCAAGATCCTGTGAAATTGCGAAGTAGGATTCAATCGGATCATTGCCATCGACGACATTCGTGCGAATGCCAAACGCCTTGCCGCGATCTGAAACGTGCTTTTCGCCATGTTGGCTATCGTAGTTCGTTGAAATACCCCATTTATTATTCTGCACCGTCATGTATACCGGAAGTTCAGCGCCAGGACGTGACGACCAAATCATACACGAGGCAAAATCTCCTTCAGCACTGCCGGCATCGCCGCCCGTGACGATACTCACACCCGCCTTCTCTTTTTTCATCTTGCGACGACGCTGCGCCATGGCTGTGCCAACCGCCATGCTGTACTGCACCTCGATCGGTGAACCGACCGGCACAACATTCCACTTTGGAAAACAATAGTGATTGGCGAAGTTTCGACCGCCCGTTGAAGAATCAGTTGCGCGGTTCATGATCAGCCGAATCGAATCAATCATCGGCATTCCCATCGCAACAAGCGTTGGAGTGCCCCGATAATGCAGATGGAGGAAGTCATGGGCCGGGCCATGCCCCTTATCGACCAAAAGGCCGAGTGGCACACCAAAGGCCTCTTCGCCGGGAGCTCCGATCCAAAAATACGCATCTCCGGTTTTGTAGACCTTAATGAGTCGCTCTTCGAGAGCGCGCGACTTCACCATGAGATCCAGCATGTTCAACACAAGCTTCTTATCAAGAAGTCCCAAGGCGCGATCGCGAGCTCCGGCGGCCTTCCCCGACGCCTTTTTACCCGAACGCCCCGACGCCTTTATTGGCAATTTTCCCGGCGATTTTCCAACAGCTTTTCCGACGGTTCGTGCCATCGATCCCCCATTACATCTTTATCAGCCTCTTGGGTTAACGAAGCCCCGGCTGTTTGTCAAAATAACGCCGCCCTGAGACCCTCAGGACGGCGCATACTTTGGCCTATTTCAACGCCACAGTACTAGTTCGTCTGTGACGACGCTTTCTCATCCCGCTTAATCGCGCCGGACGAGTTCTCAATGACATTCTTCTGAACGACCGCTTCGCCTTCACCCGTCTTTTTAACAGGCGCTACAGCTGCTGCTACTTTTGTTGGCGCCGGAGCTGGCGGCGGAGGAATGACCACTTTATTGAGTGGCACTTTGTTCTGTGTCGCAAAGAGGTCTGCGGCAACGTTAACTGCCTCTTGAAGATCGGCGCGCTTCAAGTACTCAGCCAATCGGTCTTCTTTTGTCCACGTCTT
>JAEUWE010000307.1 GCA_016791465.1 Pseudobdellovibrionaceae bacterium | reverse complement strand
CCTGGACGAGCTTCGCGATACTCGACAGGACTCGACCGCCTGTTGCGGCAAAAGGATGCCCCAGAGCCAAGCTGCCTCCGACCACGTTCATTTTCGAGAGGTCAATCTCACCGAGCTTTTTCCCCACGCCGAGCTTCGACTGACAATACGAGTCCGAGTTCCAAGCCTTTAATGTGCAGACGACTTGCCCGGCAAAGGCCTCGTGGATTTCGTAAACGTCAAAATCTTGAAGCAGAAGACCGTTTCGGCGAAGGAGCTTCTCGACAGCGATCGTCGGCGCCATCAATAGTCCTTCTCCGCCAACAAAGTCGACGGCCGAAGCTTGAACATCGACAAGTCTTGCGAGTGGACGAAGCGAGAGTTTCTCTGCCCCTTCCCGACTCGACAAAAGAACCGCACTGGAACCGTCACTCAGAGGGCTCGCGTTTCCGGCGGTGATTGTTCCATTTTCCCTATCAAAAGCGGGTTTGAGCGTCGCCAGTTTCTCGAGCGAAGTGTCGCCGCGAACAAAGCCGTCTCGCTCAACACCACGGACCGGGACAAGTAGATCGCTATAGAAGCCCGAGCCATAGGCCCGATGCGCATTCTGATGACTCATGAGTGCAATCTCGTCTTGCTCACGCTGCGAGACCTTCCACTCTTTGACCATCAGTTCACAGTGCTGCCCCATGGAAAGTCCCGTGCGCGGCTCAACCACACCGGGTGTCGAGAATCCCAGTTTTGCAAAATCGGTTTCCGTCAAAGCTGTCAGCTTTTGCTTCAAAGTTTTGGCATTCTTAAATGTCAGGATCGTCTCGCGAAGGGCTTTATTCACCTCAATCGGCACGTCAGAATTCGTATCGACTCCGCCGGCAATGGCCGTCTCGATACTTCCGATCTTAATTTTTGCAAAGAGCTGAAACGCCGCCTCGAGACTCGTACCGCAGGCGCGTTGCACATTGTAGGCAGGTGTTGCCGGAGAAAGCTTTGAGCTTAAAACGGCTTCTCTGGCGAGGTTCCAGTTGCTGGCGCTGGTGATCAATGCGCCAAGTGCAACATCATCGATCAAGACACCCTCCAAGTGGTACCGCCTGACCAACTCATTTAAGCTGGACTCCATCAGCTCGCGAGTGCTGATGCCAGAATAGCTTGTAAAGCTCTTCACAAACGGTGTTCGCACACCACCAAGGATAAAGACGTCTTTCATACCGACCTCCAGCCGCGCAGTCTCATTTTGCGACTGCCCATTGACTTCCTACCTATCGGTAGGATAACATCCTTCCTGTAGGTAGGAAAGAAAAGAATCAGCATGAAGGCACTTGATACAAAATCAAAGATCTTAAAAGAGGGGCGCGCGCTCCTGCAGCGCTATGGCTATAACGGCTTTAGCTTTCAAGACATCGCCGATACGATCGGCATAAAAAAACCGAGCCTGTACGACCATTACTCTTCAAAAGAGGAGCTGATGATCGCGATTTTAGAGGAATACGATCGCCTTTTTGTGGCGTGGACGCAAAAAGTCGACCCACTCCCTCCTAAAGAAAAAATCCGTCAGGTTTTTCAGGTTTTCTATTCATTCTCTTGTGACGGAAAAAAGGTTTGCCCGGTGCTCGCGCTGATCACAGATCTCAAAGCTCTCGCAAAGCCTGTTCAAACAGCGATGCGAGCGTTTATCGATAAATGGCTCACCTGGCTCACCGGGGTCCTCAAAGAGGGCCAGAAGAGCCATTCCATTCGTTCGGATCTCAAAGCCGAGATGCTTTCACAAATGATCTACAGCCAAATTATGGGCGCACAGCTTCAAGCCAAAATTAAGAACGATCCTGACCTTATTCTCGAGGCCGCAAACGGCGTCATCGCCTTGATCTCACGCGAGTCAAAGACATGAGTGGAAAATCCGAATTCAGCAAACAAGCCGCCGACTATGCGAAGTACCGCCCCATTTATCCTTCCGAGCTTTATCCATACCTAAAGAGTGTCGCACCAGCAAACGACCTTGCATACGATGCCGGAACCGGAAACGGGCAATGCGCCGTTGCCTTGGCGAATCATTTTAAAGCTGTCGTCGCGAGCGATTTAAGCCGAGAGCAAATCGCGAATGCAAAACCGAAAGCAAACGTCACCTACACGGTCTCAGCTGCACACGAGTCCGGCATCGCGGCACACTCTGTCGATCTCATCACAGCGGCGACCGCGATTCACTGGTTTAACTTTGATCTCTTCTATGATGAATGCCACCGTATTTTAAAAGATGGCGGCATCATAGCCGCATGGTCATATGGTTGGCATCAGTGCGAAGATCCAAAGATCACTGACCTGATTCAAAAAGTCGGCAAGGTTGTCCTGAAAGACCATTGGAGCCCTCAGCCCAAGCTCATTTGGGACAACTATTCAAAGATCCCGTTCCCATTCAAAGAGTTTTCACCGCCAGCATTTCATCAGAGCTTGAGCTGGGATATGAATGAACTCATCGGGTATTTAACAACCTGGTCGGCCACTCAAAAGTACATCGATGACAAAGGCACACATCCTGTTGACGTCGTTCGCCAAGATCTCGCGGCAGCGTGGGGAAATCCTGAGAGGAAGCTTCAATTCGACTGCCCACTCATTATGAGAATCGGAAGACACTCCGCTTAAGCCAGCAGAGACCCGCTACTCCATCGACAGCGCCCCAAGCACCTCAAGACTAAACTTGCCTCTTCCGGTGCTTCGAAGACGTACGCCCGCCTGGTGCTCATCCAATCTTTTTCTCAAAAGAATCAGTCTCGCTTCAAGATTGTCTTTGATCCCAGGAAGATTGAGCTCTTTAACGGTTCGAAGCTCGAGATTTGAAAACTCTGTTCGCTTAGTTTTGAGATACACGTCGAGCAGATACTTTAGGATCTTCGCCGGAATGTTGCGAATCAAGTAAGCGTTGTTCACAAACATCTGCTCCTCGTCGGGCAGGTATCGAAAGGTCCAGTTCTGTCCAACGACAGATTTTACGTCGGCAGCTCGCCCTTGTGCCATCGAGGATTCAGGTTGGTTCAAAGCACGAATTCCCAAACCTAAAAGATTTGTCATCACCGAGATAAAAAACTGATCGCGACTATCCCATGACTCCTTGGCATCAGATTCAACCATCAATACCCCCAAAAGGTCGTCCTGCGAAAGAATCGGAGCGGCCATTTGTGATGCCGGATTTTTCAAGCCAGGAAACGGAATCTTTTCGGAAGCGTTCGCCTCTTCTGTTGAGCGAATCATTGCCTTCGAGTAACGAAAGGCCTCACGAATGCCGCCAATTTGACACAATCTTCGGCGAAGCGCGCACACACCAACTAACCCCTGGCCATATTTTACTTCTGAGCCCACACCCGCTTCGGCATATCCATAAGTCGCATGCGTCACGAGAACCTGACTGCGCGAGTCAGACAAAAGCAAAATTCCATGCCTCCAACCCAGATAGCGATGCAGCACCCCCATCGAGCAGTCCAGCAGTTCCTCTAAACTCTTGATACGACTCAGATGATCCGAAATGACCCGAATCAAATCGAGATCCTCATTGCTCTGCTGCTGTCCCTGACTTTCAAACTCATGACTGTTTGGAAAAGATGGCCCTAAATCCGTAACCTCTAAAACTTCGTAGATGTCGGCGGCCCGCAAGCGAAAGATGCCTCCCATTCCCTCATGCGAAGCGATGACATCGAGCTTGAGCGACATTTGCTCAAATACGGGACCAGACTCCTCACTCCGAATGTACTTCACTTTCAACAAGTACGGATGAAGCGACACAGGATCTCTGACCTGAATAGCGGCATATGGATTTTCAAGCAGGTTCCTGCGAGTTTTATTGAAAAACTGAAAAGACGAGGCGACATGCTTATCATCGACCCGATAGATATGGCTGATGTAGGCCGCATTCGGAATACCATCTCGCGAACACGTCGCGATTTTTGAGGGTACAACACCATGAAAACAAAAATCAATTTGAGAGAGTTTCAATCCGTCTCCCAACCCAAACTCTGTCCCGCGCGCTCTCCCGGAGTTTGATTAAAGACGTCGACGATGAGAACTTCGATCACTGTATCGACGGAAAGATCAAGCGCCGTTACCACCTTCGGCAGTACTCCCAAAAGCGAGATCTCTTTTCGATACCGGTCCGAAAGATCTCGAGCTTTTTCTTTTTCTAAAACTGTTGTTCCTCGAACGGATTGCACCAGACCTTTGAATTGAATAGCCGCATTGTCGCTCGGACGACCAATCGTTACAGCAATGCGCGGATTAGACTTTACGTCACGCAGGACCGAACCCAGCTTTCGACTCGATCCGTAAACCAATATCGATTTAGAATCAGCTGAGACCTCAATCGCCTCAGCATCAGCAAGTGTCGGGGTACAATTCCCATCCGCCGTCGCCAAAATGAGGCCAACACCATCGTCAAGCATCCGTTGAATATCTTCGCGTCTCATATCAGCAGATTAGTAAACTTTTAGGATTCTTTTCAGAACTTTATAGGAACCACGCACTAAAAAAACGCATATCCTGCCTCTACATCTTCTTAGAAAGGATCCGCAATGTCTTCCTCTCTCGTCATTCTTGTTTTGACAGCACTCATTGGCGTAAACAGTCTTGCCGGCGAGCCATCGACGTCCATCGAGCGTGGCCGCTATCTTTTACGCATTACGGGCTGCAACGACTGCCATACGCCCATGTACGGCCCCAGAAATGGAGATGTACCGGACAAAGACTGGCTCACCGGAGTTCCGGTCGGCTGGAAGGGCCCATGGGGCACCACCTATGCCACCAATCTCCGACAACGCGTCGCCCAAATGTCAGAGGAACAGTGGGTCTCCTACGCAAAATCACTAAAGTCCCGCCCGCCAATGCCGTACTTTGCGCTCAATGAAATGCAAGAGCGAGATCTG
>JAEUWE010000291.1 GCA_016791465.1 Pseudobdellovibrionaceae bacterium | reverse complement strand
ATATGAAAAAACACTTAAATCCTGTGGCACGGCCTCGATCGGCGACACAGTAAAACATTTGTCTTCCGTTCTTTGAACGGCACTCGGATTGCGAACAGTCGCGGCGCTCGATGAGCGGTTCTCGGTTGAAGCACACCCCGTCGCGATCAACAATCCAATACATGCAATGAAAAGTTTCACCAAAACCTCCTAATATTCTTCTACTCAATCGATAGACGTTTTAATTTTCGAATGCACCATACGTATGTAGGAACAAGAATGAGCCCCAAACCGACCAACGAGTAAAAGATCGTCGAACTAAAAAACTCGACAAATGCAAACTCCTGCCCCTGACGCCACTGTTCGCCGGTACCGGCATAGAAAAAGCGACGGTAACCGGTTCCATCCCAACCGACGATCAAGATAAAAAACATGGCAAAATGAGCTCCCAGTGCCTGCCACCACGCCGCCGTCATCTTGCCCGCCCGAATCAATCGCGCCGTCACTCCAAATCCTAAGATACCCTGAGTCACATTCGTCATCGCAAACAACGCCACCAGCCACGCCGGAATCGAGGCATGATCCCTGGCAACAAACATCGTTTCCCAGCCCGGATTGATCCAGAGCAAGAAGGCTCCCGACGGCGCAAACAAGGCCGATGTCCAAAGCATGGCCAGCAGAAATGATTTGCTCTCAAACCAGTGCTCTTCATTCCTCAACGAGCTTTGAGCTGCGATCGCCAAGCCAGCATTGAGGCCATAGGACCAAAAGACATCCACTTGAACCATATGATTAATTAAGCCATAGGAACAGCCCGCGATGCCACGAAATCACTCATTGCGCGTCGCATTTTGGCCCATCTTTCAAAATCTCGCCAGCCATTCGTCGAGCCCATCATGAACGCTCGACAATCGTCGTCACGATCAGAAAAATGACAACACCGATGACGATTCAATCCAATCGAAACAAAAACATCATTCTCGCGACAGCTCTCATGCTTCTCGGAGCGCTCTTCGTTTGGAAGCTCCACGACGTCACGCCACTCAACAGCAACCAAAGCGCAGCGCTGTGGCTTGGCTATCTTCTGCTGTTCATCGGAGCTGCGGCGCTCACATGGAATGAACAAGTCACCACTGAATTTGATCGCGAACGACAGCAAGTTCGACAACTTGCAAAGAACCTCTTTGAATCGCGCATGCGCCACATTCCATTTTCCGATATCGAACGGATCGGCGTCGCGCGCGTCGGGCGGCCCAGCTCAAATACGGAGTTCTACTTTCTTACGCTCATTCTTAAAAATGGCGAACGCGTCGATACCGGCCACTGGGTCATGAGCCGCGAGGCCGCCTATCACCAGTCAGAAGAAATTGCCGGCTTCGTCGGATGCGCCGTCAACGACGGCAAACTGCCAAATCCCTCTATGAACTCTTCAAATCTTGCCATCGCAGTTTTGATCGGCATCGCCATCTACGCAGCGTACTACCGAAAAGCCGTCGGTCCGTGGTGCCCCGCCATGTGGTTCGGATCGGCGCCCCCGATCATCATTTTATCGTCGACCTGGACCGCATTTACCCTACTGCGCCGCCTGCGGCGCTGAGGTGAACAGTTCACGACACGTACGCTGCGTACCGAATGACCCTGCGGTAAAGCCGATCGGTGCCGAACGCTCCAACCGTGCCTGGTGTTGATGAATCGCGCCGGAAATTAGACCCAATGCTGCCGTTCGCAGTGTCCAATCTTCAGCACCATTGAGCACATGAACATCGCCAGCGACAAAGTTCTGATTGAGAAATCCCAATTTTTTCGACGAATCAAAATAGAGCGTCAGCGTTTGAGCACCTTTCCCAGCCACGGCAGCCGACATCTTTATAAACTGGCGCGCCTGTTGCGCGCCGACGCTCTCAAACTGTCGTTTAATCTCATCATTAATTGGAGATGACTCAGCAAGTCCTGACTCTCCCGACAGCTGCATGGAATCAAAGAAGATTCGAATCGTCTTCATCGCGCCGGCGGAGTCTGTATACTTTAAAACTAGGCTCGACTCCGCAAACGTGATGTCGACTTCGCCCGACGGATTCTCGGCCAAATAAGTTGGCGAACCCGTTTCAGCATCGATGGTTCGTTGCAATGCGACCGTCATTTTCTCTGGACTCGCCTCAGCGCCAATAGCACAAAAAGCAAAACCGAGAACAAACAACGCTAGCCGCATCCATCTATCGCGTTTCACTTTCGTCATGAGCCCCTCCTGGAACCCCCTTCCTTATAGCAATTCGATGTCCAAGCTGAACTTGCGCCAAACAACGCCTATCGCACTTGAAGTAACCATGGCTCACTTTCCTTCAATTCGATCTGGTAAATCTGACACTGTCTCAGTCCGATACACACACCGTCTCAACTGCGAAAAGGTTCGACGTTTTTCAGACAACTCCGAGGTCACATGCGAAACTTATAGAATCTATGTCGATACTCCGGCTTCGCTACTGGATCATTTTCTTCGCGATCATCGTCGCCGCCGGAGTTTACGCTCTCTCAGAAAAACAGCCAACACGCTCCACGACAATGGCAAACAGTCTCCCTATCGAACAATTCGACGTGACCAAGTGGCGCGAAAACATCCGGGCCGAACGCCAGGCGATCAGCAATGACTTCTCAAGCCACTTCGCCCGAGCTTCAAATTCCCAGAACACGCCTGAAGTCACCAATCCTCGCGATGACGACGTCGCACTCGCTCAACTCGCCGAGTTTTCGCAAGCTCGACTACGCCGACTTTCCGATCGCTTCAAAGATGAGTACAGCCATCGCTCAGGCAAATTGACTGCCGACGATCGCACGCTTGCAAAACAGCTCGATCACCAGATTCGCATTCTAAAACTGCTCGAAACCATTCACCGCGCCCGCGCGACGCTGCTCGATAGTCAACAACGGACCCTCGACGTCATGGCTGAAAATAAAGATCCCGCCAGTCTCAATTCAAACGAGATCTTTTGGGGTAAGCAGAGGCCATGGATCGAGGCCGAATTGGTTTCACTTCAGTATTTCAGTGATGGCACTTCTCCAAACATGCAGAAGGCCTTCATCGACTCCGTACAGCTCGACCTTCAGCGTTTAACCCAGGTCGCCCTCGAGTTGGAAATCCGACGAATTGACGCCTGGAAGCTATGGCGCCAACTTCATCCGGCTGACGAACACGTCGCAATTGAGTATGCACTATTTATCGAGGAGCAGCGCGAGACACTCCAGTCATTCTCACAGATGCGACTTCAAAACTCACAGCGACAAGCGATTGAGTCTGGGTTACGCAAAGTGGCATCACTCGATCATGACAAGCGCCGCTGAATCTCATTAAGCTAAAGGCATGATTCGGCATGCCCAAACATTTTTGCTTGCCCTCGTCCTCACCTCGTCCGCCTGGGCCACTGAAGCTCCGGAGCTCCCTCCTCGCGTCATCCCCTGGCGAGGCTTCGTCCTCTACGAAAATGGAGAGCTCAATCGCCTCGAGGCCAGCGGTCGAACAGTTCCCCTCCATTTTCGCGATCCTCTCTACGAGGGTGACCGCATCGAACTGAGTCCGCGCCGTGGACACATCGCTAAAGTTCAGCTTCGCAATGGATGCCTCATCGCTCTCTATGCCGACCGTGAGAAGGCGGTCCTTTCTCCACCTCTCGAAGGGGAGCCGTGGAAGCTTCGCTCAGAGGCTCTCCGCGCCATCGCCTCCAAGGCGGCGCCGTGCGAATTCCTGTACAAAGGTGCCAAAGTCAGTCTCGCAGCGGATTCTGAGGTCTTTTTCGATGGCCCCAAAGTTCTCGCCCCGCGCGGAGTCGTACAGGTGAGCCCGCTCGCCATACCGCTCAGCAGCGACTCCGTTTACCACTTCGACACTCGCCATCGCACTTGGGAGAAAACCGACGAGAAAACTCCGTACGAGTTTCATGACACCCGCAAACTCATGGCTGAAAGTACGCGCATCCCCGAGCCACCATCAACACCCTGGCTGCGCATCGCCATCGGCCCCGAGTTCGGGGGCTCTGATACTACCTTTGATCAAGCCTATCTCGACAGCCGCGGCAATTCCGTCGATGGCGTGCGCGCGCAAGTGCAAACTCGTTGGGCCGACCGTTCCATTGTTGCCATGCTTCACTATCGCAACAATGACAACGAGTCCTACGGCCCAACAGCGCCCAACACCAGCCACACTCGAACCGATTTTCTAGGCGGCGAACTCGGCATCCGCTTTTCACATGAACGTTGGTGGTCACCGTTTGTGCGGTTTGGCTTTGGCCGCGAACAGCCAAAAACTGACGTTTCCTACCCTAGCCAGTCCTACTATCGCTCCGAGCGTATCGAGTTTTATTCCCTCGCCGCGGCCCTCGGCATCGACGCTGTCCTCACGCCGAGGGGCCTTCGTTGGTTCGCATTTTATTCGTCTGCCGAACTCCACCTCACGCAGAGTCTCACCCGCGGCGCAAAAGAAAACCTCAACGCCAACTCAGTGAATTCCTCAGCTACTGGCGACTTCACCAACGAACCCTGGAGCGTCAGCACCTTTGGATTGCTCGTTCACCTTGGGCTCATGTTACAGTTTTACTAGAGTCGATAGCTCAGGAGAAAAATGCGATGACCATTTTTTCGAAAATCATCAATCGAGAAATTCCAGCAAAGATTGCCTATGAGGATGACCGGTGCCTTGCCTTTCACGATGTGAATCCACAAGCGCCAGTACACGTTCTTCTCATTCCGAAAAAGTTTATTCGCTCAATGGCCGAACTCACCTCAAACGACCAAGATCTCATGGGGCACATGATGGTCAAAGCGTCAGAGATTGCCAAAAGCCTCGGCCTTGCTGAAAACGGCTACCGCATTGTGGTCAACACCAATCGCGACGGCGGTCAGTCGGTATTTCATTTGCACATTCACATTCTCGGCGGTCGAGGTCTCGGCTGGCCTCCGGGCTGATTGCCCCTACGGAGCCAAGCGCGATTTCACCCAAACCCCTGCGTCGCTCAAGCGAAATTCAAATCGCTCATGCAGGCGAAACGGGCGCTCTTCCCAAAACTCAATGCGGTCGGGCACCACACGCCAACCACCCCAGAATGGAGGACACGGCACCTCGCCTGTGTCACCGAAACGCTCTTTCGACGCTTGCACCAGCTGCTCAAGATGCTTGCGGTCTGGAATCACTTCTGATTGCGGCGACGACCAGGCTCCAACGCGACTCTCGCGCGGCCGCGATTGAAAATAGCGATCAGACTCAGCTGGTGTCAGTTTCTCAATGACGCCCTCAATGCGAATCTGTCGGCGCATCGCAACCCAGTGAAAATTCAGTGCCGCATACGGGGTCACCAGAATTTGCTGCGACTTTGGGCTTTGATAGTTCGTGAAAAACTCAAAACCGCGAAAACCGGTCGGCGATGTCGTCACACCCTTTAAAAGAACGATTCGCGATTGCGGTCGCCCCTCACCAGTCACCGTCGCCAAATTCATGGCCGTCGGCTCCGGCAGGCCAGCGCGCTGCGCCTCGATAAGCCAAGCCTCGACACCCGAAATAGGGTCAGCCGGGAGTTCAAGAATTCCCTCGCGAAGAGGAAGCATAGACATTGACGGTGATGGGGGCGACATATCCAATGGAGATACCAGTGGAAGATACAAGCGGACAAGAGAACATTCTCATTCAAAAAATCACGACGTGGTGCCACAAGACCCACACGCCACAAACGCTCCTCGGCGTTGGCGATGACGCCGCTGCGATCTTCCCCTCCGGACGCCCTCTCTTGATGTGTTCCGACATGATGCTCGAAGGGCAGCACTGGGCCGGAGATCTTTTGTCTCCTGCCGACATCGGTCATAAGTCACTGGCGCGCTGCCTCTCGGATATTGCTGCGATGGGCGGGCGACCACTCGGAGTCACGATCTCGATCGCACTGTCAAAATCACTCGGCACAAAAGGCCAAGACGACTTTCTAACTGGTTTCTATAATGGAGCGTCGGCCCTCTCGATCAAATACCATGCACCACTCATCGGTGGCGATCTCTCGCAAATCGATGGCCCAACCGCTATAGATGTCGCCATCGTCGGAGAGTTGTTTCCCGAAGGAAGTCCATGGCGTCGAAGCGGAGCGCGGCCCTTTGATCTCGCCTTTGTCTCTGGGCCGCTTGGCGCCGCTGCCCTGGCCTACCTCGAGCCAAAAACTGCTCCGGCGACCGCTCTTCAGAAGCTCCGCCGTCCGGAGCCGCGCCTCGATCTCGCTGAAGCACTCCACGTGCAATCGATCAATTCTGTTATCGACATTAGCGACGGACTCTTGATGGATGCCAACCGCATTTGCCAGGCTTCTGGAGTTGGTCTCATCCTTGACGCTGAGAAAATCCCCCGTGCTCCAGTACTTGCGAACCGGACCGACACACTCGAACTCGCCGTCACCGGCGGCGATGAATATGAATTGCTCATCTCTATTCCCGATGGCTGGGCACGATGTGAATACGGCAAGAGCGTGATTCAAAAGCATGGCTTGATCGAGATCGGCCACTTTGTCGGCATGAGCCAACTCAAAGCCAACACGCCGCTCGTTCAAGTCATCGATCGCGATGGACAGAGTCTTCACTTTAAACAGACCGGTCACGACCCCTTTAAGGAAACTCGCTGATGGATCCTCGCACGCCTCGCTACGAACTCATCGCGGACAATGACGGTCGCGTTCGTCTCGCCGAGGGCCGCCGCATCAATGGCCCCGTTGTCGAAGGACATCTCCGCAACCTGTCCGCCAACGGCGCATTGATTATGCTTCGCGAATCGCAGGCGCGACTCCGCTTCATCGATGAAGGTGAAATGATCAAAATGGAGCTCGCGCTTCCCGACCGAGGCCGTTTCGCTTTCTTTGCTACCGTGGTTCGTCTCGACCCAAGCTTGCAGGAT
>JAEUWE010000277.1 GCA_016791465.1 Pseudobdellovibrionaceae bacterium | reverse complement strand
CGCGAACCCGCCCTTTATTGCTAACGGTGGTGTCGGTGAGAATCACAAATGGCACATATTCGTCGCCCGACGCTGATGCGATGTAACCGGCGAGCTGATAAGAACCACTCAGAGTTCCCGTTTTCGCAAAAACAACGCCATCGGCTGCGGAGCCGCGCATTCTACCGGCAAGAGTCCCATCGCGACCTGCGACCGGCAGCGATTTACGGAATAGCTCAAAGTACGGTTCCCGACGAAGCTGTCGCAAAACGCTGAGCAGAGCGCGAGGACTCATCCGATTTTTCGTTGAAAGCCCGGCACCATCGTTAATACTCATTTCCGCCGATAGTCCAGGATTGCCGTCCGCCTTTACCCATTCCTGAATGTTGCTCGCGACAACACTTCGCGCAGCGGACAAGACATCCTGATTCGTCAATTGTGAGCGACTACCCATTGCTTTAAATAGCGAGTCAGCAAGAAAGTTGTCGCTGGGTTTATTCGTCGCATCAACAATCTTTTCAAGCTCAATTGAGTCGATCTCAATGCGCTCACGCGACGGATCAGCGACCATCGTTAATGCGCGCTGCCTCGATGCAGTATCAAGTGCGTGCTGAACAGCAATGGCGTCAACACGAAGGCCCGTCTTTCCTGACTTCAACTCGTCAAGCAATGAATAGCCAAACCAAACCGCACTATTCGGCACCGGAAGACGAAGAGAAATGACCTGCGGCTTTTTCGCATTGTATGTCCCATAGACGCGAAAGCCCGTCAGGATACGATTTTCTTCAAGCAATGCCTTCACTCCGACGGAGTTCTTCTGGCCCGGCTCGGTTTCGATCTGGCCCGTAACAAACGACGCCAGCTCTGGGATCTCCCAATTGACGGACGATTTCGAATTTATTCGTGCAACTGCGCAGTTACCCTTGAAGTTGAAAGCACCAGAAAGCGCACCATAACACTCGCGCAAGTCCTCCATCGGAGTACCTTCAGGAACCTGTTGCCGATCAAGGCGCGCGTCGGTCGGAACAAGGGTCAGTGAACCAATGATTTCCTTGATTCCCATCGCCTTCAGCCGAGCGGAAATCTCTTTAAAGCGGTTGCCGTCAGAGACCCTTGAACCATCAAGCTCTGCCGTCGGATCGCCATCTGCAACAACGACAACATCTTTTGCTCGTTCACCTTCACGTTTAAATGAGATGACTGTTTTAAAGCGAAACTGCGGCCCCAGAACCTTAAGGGCAGACGCCGTCGTCATCATCTTCGTCACCGACGCCGGAACAAATGCCTTGGCATCGTTCACAACTCGCGGTTGCGGAGCATCCGACGTCAAGCCAACCGATATCGCCTTTGCCTTAGTCAAAATATACTCGACATCAACTGGCTTACGTTTCGGCTTTGGCTTTGGCTTTGGCGGAACGCTTTCGCTTGGCGCTTCATCCGACGCGGCTCCCTCGACGCCCGTCGTTCCCTCTTCGCGCTCCCCCGAGCGCAAATCGGTCTGTTGACCATCAGCAATGGCGACCGAGTACTCGTCTTGCCCAATATAAATTTCTGTATTGGCCGCCAGCTCCTGATCGGTCTTTAGCATCGAAGGCCGCTCGGCGCACGAGGCCGAGAACACCATCAGGCTGCAGATCGAAAATGTCCTGAGTCGTAAAAAATTCATAGGCCCCATATTCATGAGATCCCTATAAACAAACTCCGTGCCTATTCAAATCGAACTCGTTCGAGTTCGCCGGCCAACGACAGCTCAGGCCCGCAAAAAGACCAAAAAGCCCCACCGCATTTTACATAGTGCAAGGGCAAACTAACTTGTTCGCAAACAGCTCACCACCGAATACGTCACCGCTCCGTAGCCTGTATCATCTGGAATAGGAACTCCCATACTGTAGTTCGGATTGACCGCTCCCCAACCGTCAGAGTCGTCAGACGGGTCTGATTCGCAGTACTGCTCAAGCTTAAAAGTGGTGTCCGCCGTCAACGTGAAAGTCGTGTCGATCACCGCGAGAGCAGACCCACCCGACATCGATGCCGTAACAGTCGGAGAAACAATCGTGGGAACAACACCAGTGATATCACGCAAGCGAATCCTCACTCCACCAGCCTTAAAAGATGGGGCTGTAATCCGACAATTGTATGTCCCAGCCTTAAAGGTCATGTCATTGGCAGCGACCGTCACATTGTTACCGGGATCGCTGAGTGGTGGAGACGTCAACTGCCGCTGTCTCCATGCTCCTTTGCAGTTCCCCTCGCCCGCCCGAGCGGTCTCATCTTTAACAAAGCTCACAATAACGGGATCATTTCGGATGGCGGCAGAGCCTCGAAGAACCATAAAGTCGTATCGAGCGACGTTCATGCCTCCGACCGGAATTGACGGACTCGCAAAGCGCGCAATTCCTCTGACTTGAATGGCTGGCACTGTACATGAGGTCGCTGCTCCTGGACAGACCGGATGCCACTCTAAATCATAGCTCAAAGCACACGCGCCATTCGGAGTTCCGGCATTGAAAGTCGTACAGAGCACCCCAGCATTGTCAAAACCATGCTCATCTGTTCCGTTCACAAATTGCTCGCTAAAAGCAACAACGCCATTCAGGGAACCATCGGCCTGCACCAATGTCAGCGGATACCACTGATTGACCCCACCGAGGATGGAAGTACATGGAGTGTTGTTGCGAATACAGTTCATATCGGCGTTTCCGGCAGCGGGGGCAACTGTCAACGCCCATGACTCAGAGCTCTGCACGATCTGCATCAGTCGCTGGCGCACGTTCGTATAAGAAGCTTGCTGGTTTGACTTCGACTGCATACTGAACATGTCAGTAAAAAGTGTCGACATCCCCAGGGCGATGATCGAGATCACAGCCGCCACGATCATAACTTCAACAAGACCAAATCCGGCCTCGCTCCTTAATCCCGGACTCGACTCAAATCTCAATTTTATTGCCTTCGGCATCTGCTTCCCCCAGGGAACTAAAAACAAAATCATTCGCAACCTTCTGTCACACACCGCACCCGAATACAGTTGACGGTCGAATAAACGGTATTCGCAAAACTTCCACCTTCATCGGCGACCGGTATTCCAAACGAGTGCTGAACCTGTGTGGATCCGTATGCCGGCTCAGACACAGGCAATGTCGTACAAATCTGCTCGACAATAAAAGTCGTCGCGTTTGCCAGCGTGAACGAAGTCACAAGGTCAATAGAGGTCGAGCCCGCCCAACGAGTCGCGACCGATGAAGGTGACTTCACGCTGACAGCATCACCCGCGATGCT
>JAEUWE010000266.1 GCA_016791465.1 Pseudobdellovibrionaceae bacterium | reverse complement strand
GAACAATTAGGCCCGAAGAAGCAACAACACCCAGAGTATGTGATTCACCAAGAAAACGATTCGCAAACGAACATTCTTGGCTCTCCACCACTCATCAATCGCCAACACCGTATGCCATAAAGCGTGAGTCAGCGGTGAAAGCAAAACTGCGAAAAATGTACTTTCCAGGTCAACAAATCCAAGTTCGAATCGCCAAAACACGAGGACTGACGGTAAATTGATCAACGTCAGTCCGACTAAGATACCTGTCGGAGACGCCAGCACTCGGTTGACGACCTGAATGACCGGCGATGCAGGGGCATCCAGTTGAATTGCGATCGATACTTTTTTTGACAAAACGATCCAGAGAGCAAAAACAAAGTGAACGCAGAATATCAACAGATAGAGCGCCGGGAGAATGAAATGACTCTGACTTGCATTCATTCTCCTAAGTTCAAACAACTCATCAGTTTTGTCACGATGACTCTCACATTATTCATCTGCCGACCTTCGCTCTCCTCTGCCGAGTCGGAGAATCGCAGATGCCTTCATAACCACCTTCGCGAGGCAAGGGCTCTGAACGAGGCAAGAAAGCCACTCTATGGAAGAGTCACGAGCGGAAAGTCGCTCGATATTTCTGACCAACTCATTCAACACGAGTCCGTTGCTCTATTCTGGGGCCCTGTTTTTTTCAATTTAGACCGATGGGCAATTCCCTATCAGAATCTTGGTGTCGAGATCGTCTGCGATGACTTTGTTTCGATGCAACAAACGCCATCATTTGCCGAAAGACGCGTTGGCCCATTCCCCTCACTCACTCATTTTCGGCACCCTGGTTCTCGATATCTTAAGCGCGAACTCAAAAAGGCCATGAACGACGGATTCGGATCCGTTGAAAATAGGGCTGATGAGCTCATTCATCAGCTCAATTCTCTATTCCCACTCAGCAATCAAATGAATTGTATGACTCGCCACCTACTCGAGAGCATTCGCTTGATCGCAAGAAATGCTCCGCGCCATATAGCAAAACATCGGCAATTGGATCCTCAGCTGCAATTGCGGTCGCCCTCTTGGATTTCAAAGAAAATGATCCGGTCCCATCTGCTCTATTTAGCCGATGCTGAAACTCTCGATCGATTGGCAGCACCAATTCAAGCTGACGGCGTGCCCATCATCTGCAATGATGTCCCCCCCATTCCTTAGCGCTCCTTGTTAAGACATAGAGCCAGAGGCCTTAGGCTTGATTTCGGTTCCATACTGGAACTCGACTCGACACCCATCGAGCATCGCTTGAGCCTATGACCTATGAGAACTGCTTCTTCGCTGACCTCGACTAGTCTATCGCTTCTGCTCCTGTTCTGGATTCCGACGACCACCAATGCCGCACCCAAAGCGACAGAACGCTATATTCTTGCCGACGCAAAACTTCTGCGAAGCATCGGCGCTGAGGCAATCATAAGCCACGAGCGAACCCAGACCGCACTGGCCGCTCTGAATGAACGGCAAATTGAGAATCTCGCCAAAGTTGCTCACGAGCAAAACGGTGCTTGCGGCGGCCACGAGCTGCTCGCCGTACACACGCTTGAAGGCGCCACAAAAGAAGCACATACGACCTTCAAAGCCTTCGACGAACAGTATCGACGCGATCGCCGTCTTCTCTCTGGCGGCATCGGTCTTCCTCCGCAGCCTCCGTCAAGTCCACAAGGCTCAGACCCCGCCATCTCGGCACTGATCAGCCAAGTCGACGAAAACAAGCTTCGAGAGACCGTGCAGTTCCTGACACAACAGGGCTCACGCCATCACAAAACCGGCGAGGGTCAACGCGCAGCCGATGCGTTTAAGATTCGCATCGAAGACACACTGAAATCGGCAAAGATCCCCTATCGTCTTGAGTTCATCGCTCACAGCTCAACACCAATGAAGTCAATCAAGCTCACCGTTCCCGGCGGGCGACGCGCAAGCGAGATCATCGTCCTCGGAGGCCATCTCGACTCAATCAACCAGTCATTCTGGGGTGGAAAACAAGCTCCGGGATCAGATGACAACGCCAGCGGTTCCGCCAATGTCCTGGAGGTCGCGCGAATCATCACAGATCAAGCAACGCCACCCGAGCGAACTCTTGAATTCTACTGGTACGCCGGCGAAGAAGGTGGGCTCTTAGGCTCAGCTGAAATTGCCAAAACGGCAAAAGAGCAGGCGCGAAATATTGTCGGCGTCATTCAACTCGATATGACGCTTTTCCCAGGCGACGGCGAATTCACTCTTGGCAGCATGACCGACTTCACATCCCTCGACATGCGCGAACGCCTGAAGCGGATCAACGCCACATATGGTCAGGCCAATATCATCGAAGACAAATGTGGCTATGGATGTTCTGATCATGCCAGCTGGTACAAAAACGGCTTCCCTACACTCATGCCATTTGAGTCGACGAAAAATAAAATGAATGGAAACATTCATTCAGACAAAGACACCGTCAATGCGGCATCGAGCTTTCGCCACTCCGCTATGTTTTCAAAGCTGGCTTTGGCCATGATTCTGGCCTGGTAAAAAAACGCCGTCTTCCTTTCGGTTGCGGCGTCCTTCAATCCTTCACGAAAGCCGAGCCCTCCCTTAGAGACGCGAGCAAGCGTAAGTCGATGCGCTCGACAGCGGGTTCCCGTTATCGTCTTTGGCTGCAGTGAATGTAACCGAAAGTGTTGCCTTAGGCTTCACCGTCCGCACACCCGCAACTACGGAAAATCGAAAAAGCACAGTATCGTCTTCAACTGTATAGTGAGTGCCACCCGGGATCGAGAGTACGGCGACTTCAGTCGTAACGCTCTCATTGTCTTTTGCCATAACCATCGACGTAACCGAGCCCGATTCGCAAATCGCAACCGAGTCCAACATGTCCGACGCCAGCTGACCATCGCCAGGCTGTGGATTTGACGTGCATGTGACAACTGTTTCAGAGCCAGCTGGGCACTCCGCTGCAGCAAAAGAAACCGACGAAAGACAAAGAACCGACAGGACAACAATCGTTTTCATTCAAAACTCCTTCTAAGATGACTTCCATTTGAATAATTAAAATCCGGCGCGGTTCTTCTCTATAACAATTCCATCCACTCTCACATCAATGCGTTGGGTATGTAAAACTCGCCATATTGGCGTTACAGAGACACAGTAAAACGACCTCGGCTGTCTCAGTTCAGATCAACTCGCTGCGCCGACCTCTCAACTGACTCAAGACGAGACGTGAAAACGCCAAATTTAAACGGATCTTTGTACGAAAACGTGAGGAACTTCCGATAGGTAGTCATGAGCGAAGCAGCGAGAAAACTCAGTCCAAACGAGCTCAATACGACTTCCGAGCAGCCCACGGTTCGCGTTAAAGCAAAGCCATTGGTTTACTTCGTCGACGATGAGCCCGATATCCTCGAGGTTTTTGATAGCTGCTTCTCGAGAAAATTTCAGGTTTACACTTTTCTCTCGGGCTACGAGCTTGTTGATCTCATCGCCAGTGGCCGCGTCCCTGTTCCGCAATTGATTGTGACCGACCTCAGGATGGCAAAAATGGATGGCGTGAAAATGCTCGCGACACTCCATGCCCTTGGGCACGAAATCCCTTCCATTCTCCTCAGCGGCAACCTCGATAAAAACGCGGCTGTGGAAGCGCTGAACCATGGGTTCTTCCGCATTCTCGAAAAGCCATTTGAGCCATCGACACTCGAAGCCTACATCAACGAACTTTTAATGGAGTCAAAGATCCATCGCATCCGAGCCGAGGTTCGCACACACGTCCGCCAGCTCAACGAAATCCATCAAGCGATGCGACTCCTACTTGCCGACAAAGTCGAAAATCTCGATGAAATCTTAAATGAAGCGACAAGTGGCATTGGT
>JAEUWE010000214.1 GCA_016791465.1 Pseudobdellovibrionaceae bacterium | reverse complement strand
ATGCGAGCGGACTTTGGTGCGGTACAAAGTCGATTGAATACGACGACTTCGAACTTGGATATTCAGTATGAAAACTTGTCGGCGGCCTACTCGCGTATCCGCGACGCCGACGTCGCAAAAGAATCGGCCGAACTAGCTTCGGCGCAGGTTCTTCAGCAGGCAGCGGTTTCGGTCATGGCGCAAGCCAACCAAACTCCTGCGCAGGCACTGCGACTCTTGTCATAAATCGAGGCATGAATTCTGAGAGGGAGCTGTTTTAATCAGCGGGTGCTCCCTCTCGCCTCAAGCCTTGAGCACAGGGGTTCGCGTTCAGAATTCTGACGCAGCCTTTGTGTGATGAGGCCCCGCGGCCGGAGTCCAATCCTCAGCAATGGTATCGAGGACGGGCATCGGCAGGGAAGACAAGAGATGGAATTGGTCTTCATGTTGTTGACCGCAAGGTTTTGGACTGTGGACAGATTTTTTGAAAAGAACTCGCTTCGGTGAACCGGAGGGCTTGAGGCCGAAGTGAGAAGAATTGAAAGAACATAGTGAGTCGTGGCCCACAGACGACGACTCTCAAGCCCACCCCGGGGAGGATTCGTAGTCCTTCTCGGGGTTTTTTTGTTTTGAATCGGTTGTGGTTTTCTGCGGTCCGTGATTTTTTGACGGTCATGAAAATCGGTCCGATTCCCCTTTCTGTATTGGAGCTTCTGCGAGTCACTCTTGAGGAAAAAGGCGTTCCGCACAAAATCTCCTTTTCTGAAATTGCCTTTGCTGAAGCTGAAGCCAAGGCGCAGCCCAAGACGCCGGGGCGCTACCCACTGTTTTCTGGTCCCATCGATATGTTTTATGTCGAGCTTGGCGATGAGCACGTTGACGGAGTTAAAGAACTCATCGAAAAAATCTCGGGACCTATTGCGCCTTCTGAAATTGTCGAACTGGATGAAACTGTGGAGTACCACTGTCCAGAATGCGACTTCACGGCTGAGGCGCCATCGCTTTGTCCAACGCATCGAATTCCATTGCTTGAGTTTTCGGAGTGGGCTGCTGCGAAGGCAAAGAAGGGCGATGCCGTTGGGAAGCTGTTTCCGTGGATATTTGCGCTGATCGTTGCTGCGCTTGTCGGTCTGCGGGTAGCGGGTTGGCTGTGAAAGTTCTTTCAACAAATACCGGTCGTCCTCAAGCTTATACTTTTCAAGATCTGACGGTTCGCTCATCAATGCGTCGCGAGTCGGTGCCAACCGGCATTCAGGTTCGATTTAAAGGCGTCGATGGCGATGAGTTTTCCAGCCCACTGCTTCACGGTGTGAATGCTTCGGCCGTCTATGCCTACTCAGCCGCGACATTTCCTCAGTGGACGGTGCGCTACGAGCAAAAAGTAGGCGCTGGAAATTTTGGTGAGAATCTGACGGTCGATGAGCTTGATGAGAGTCACTTCTTTGCTGGTGATGAATGGACCGTCGGGACTGCGCGTCTGCGTGTGTCGGGTCCGCGCTATCCATGCAATCGATTGAATGCATGTTTCCAGCGTGCCGACGCCATGAGTGTTTTTACAGAAATCCGGCGACCCGGTGTCTATTTTGAAGTTGTGGGCGAGGGCTTCATTCGGCCTGGAGATGAGCTTGTGCTTGCGAGGCGTTCTGGTCAGCGATGGTCTGTTATTCAGATCTTCGATCTGCTCACGGCACGAAAGATTCTCCCCTATGGCGACGACGTTCGCGCTGCATTTTCGGCGATTGCTATCGACGCCGATGTCCCAGATTTGTTTCGTACACAGTTTCAGAAAGCCCTCGCCGCCAGTCGTTAGGCGAGTCGGTCTCTTTATTTGCGCAGGACTCGACTAAAAGCGGTCAGACCTTTGTTTGATCGAGTTTTTCTGCATCACGTTGCGCGTGATTTCCTGGACCATCGTCCTGCAAATCCACACTGAAGTCGCGTCGAGTTCGCGGTTTTTCAAGACGATGGTCGAGTTCTCGCAAGACCGAAGTCTAGTTCTGCTCGACTCGACTAAGGTTCGCCCAGACCTCGCCGAAGAGTTGGCTGTGAGTAGCTCGACGGACCGAAAGTCGAGTGGATGAGCGAAGTTGATAGAGTGACTGCTGTCGACGGCTGCGATGATCCCACTAGGCCAAAGTCTTGAAGGACTGTCCACACCAACGTGTTCAACCCAAAGGCGCCATGTATGGCGCTTCCGGATAACCCTCGAAGTAGGTTTTGAGGCCCGGGCGTAGATGGAATCACCGTGCACAGCTCTGCACGCGAAGGCGGCAGAAAAAAATGGAGGTACCCAATGGGTATGCGTATCGCAACGAATGTTTCTTCTATCTCGGCACAACGATCTCTCGCAAATAGTGCCCGTGAAATGTCCAAATCGTTCGCCCAACTGTCGTCGGGCTCACGAATCACAAAGGCTGCCGACGATGCAGCGGGCCTCTCGATTAGTGAGGGCTTAAAAGGTCAGATCCGCGGTTATGCTCAGGCGGGTCGAAACGCAATGGACGGAATCTCATTGGTTCAAACGGCAGAGGGCGGTCTCTCTGAGATCTCCAATATCATGACTCGCCTACGTGAACTTGGTGTTCAAGCAGCATCTGACACTGTCAGTGATGTTGAGCGCGGATTTATCAATAAAGAAGTTGAACAGCTTAAAAACGAATCGGAACGAATCGCACAATCGACTCGCTTCGGTAAAGTGAATCTCCTTGATGGCTCGGGTGGAAAGTTCGACTTCCAGGTCGACATCAACAACGATGACTTCAAAGACCGTATCAGCTTCGACGCCAGTGAAAACAACGCCACCACATCGGCGATTGGCGTAGATGGAGTCGACTTTTCGACGAAAGAGGGCGCGCAAGCAGCGCTCATGACTCTCGATGAAGCTCAGGTTCAGATCAACGGATTCCGTGCGAGCCTCGGTGCGATTCAGAATCGCTTGATCTCGACTCAGGACAACATTGCAGTGGCTCATGAGAACTTGTCTGCTGCGAACTCTCGAATCCGTGACACCGATGTCGCACAGGCATCTGCAGAGGTTACTCGTAACCAAATTCTGCAAGCAGCTTCAGTGTCTGTTTTGGCAGGCGCGAATCAAGCGCCGCAAGCAGCAATGAAGTTAATCGGATAATAGTACGAGGGAAGGGGTCTCCTTTCCCTTCCCGGGCCAACCTACCCGAGGGACTTAACGGTCCCTCGGTGGTCTTTGTCCGGGCCTCGCCGATTGGCTATGAGTTCAGATATTGATCCATTTTTCGAGTCCGAGTTCAGAAATAGCGTGCCGCTGGTTGCATGACCGGCAAAGTACACGCAGATTCTCTAAAGTCGTCGCTCCTCCTTTTGCCTGAGGTTTGATGTGATCGACTTCCAAGGCGTAGGTGGAACCACAGCGCTCACACTGATTTCCCGCTCTTTTGAAAACAGCTCGCCTCATTTGTGCCTTTGATATCTTTATGACGCGACGCTTTCTGGACGTCCAAGGTGTGGCGGGATTGAACTGCTTGATTCCAATTTCACAAAGAATTTCAAATAGTTCTCCAAGAGTGAGTGAAGGGTGCTTGTGCGCGAGAAGGCCCTTCAGGTGTTCAACTTTGCCGCGGACGCGACTGTTCGCCTGGAAGCGGAATTCGACCCGGTCATCGGCGACGATCTTAATTTGATCGGGCGAAAGAGTGACCGGGGCTGTTGAGAGCGAGAGTGTGATTTGTTCGGCTTCGCGAATTGGTCGATTGGCGATCTTTTCAAGAACGCTGGCTTTGGCTTCGGCGGAAAGCGCCTGGCCTCCGTGCTTTCTCTCTCGTTGGAAGTGTTGATAGGCAACGCTGATGTGGGAAAGCGAAAGCGCACCAGATTGAACTGACGCTTCTACCTCTGGAAGCTCGCTGAGAAGCCTCATCGCGGCGATGCGGCGATAGGCCTGATCCTCGGAGTAGCCGAGTTTGCGGGTGGCGAAGTCGAAAAGCGACTTATAGCCGAGCGACGAGTACAATCGTCGGCGTTCGATTTCGCGAAGGTGGTGAAGGACTTTGGTGAGAAGCCCGCGCTCTTCGCGAGCGAGCGTTTCGGTATTGGCGATGAGATTGGAATCGGTGATTCTAGTCAGGTTCATAGGGTCTCCTTTTGAGTTGTTGCAACTTGCAGGATTGGGATCGTGGGCGGAGCCCGTGAGAGGACGAGGAGGGTGTGAGTTAGCGGCGCCAAAGAGCGCGGTGCGGACGCTGAAAGTCGAGGGCCACTTCAAAAATGACTGGGCCGTCGACTAGGAGAAGTCGAGGTCGCGTGTCACGCCGAGACGCATGATCCGAAGAGCCAGATGTATGGATGTGAAAGGA
>JAEUWE010000195.1 GCA_016791465.1 Pseudobdellovibrionaceae bacterium | reverse complement strand
CAGATGACGCCAAGTGAGACGAGGATCAGACCTTTGCTTGCGACGGTGGCGACGTTCTTTCGTCCCCACTGTTCTAAAACCGCAGCGGTGACGCCTGCGACGGCCGTCCCGACAAGCGCGGTAGATTCTGTGATCTTTTTGGCGGCCTGAGTCTTAGCGACATCGATGAAGGTCTTTGACTGGAAAAACTTTTTCAACTGACTCAAACGAATCAGATGACGTTCGCGTTCAAGGTCAGTCTCTGATTCAAATGAAAGGCCGCGTGACTTGCGGTAGACGGCCTCGTCCTCTTGTAGAGCCTTGAGCATTTGCTTGGCGCGGGCGTATGAAAGATTGAATGCTGCAGCTGAGTCGAGCGTGGACCCGGCCGCGACTGCGTCAGCATCGGACAAGTCAAAACCGGCTGGTTGTTGAATGTCGCTTGAGTCGGCTTCAAACTTGGCGAACTCTCCTGCAATAGCTCCAAGATACTGAACGTAGAGCTGGCTGACGTACTCATCGAGAAGTGAGTTGAGTGAACGACCGTCTCGACTGCGTGTGCGCATGGTTTCGCGCACCATTTCGATTTTCCGGCGTACCGTCTGCAGGTTCTTAACAAAAGAATCAAAGCCTGCTGCGCGACTTGAGGTGGTGACCAGTAGGCTTTGCGAGATAAAAAACTGACGCCCGTGATCAGCCGAAAGACGTTTGAGGCGTTCGGCGACGATGGCTGCGACATCTTTTGCGGCCTCCAGGACGCCTTCTCGCAGGTTGGCCGGAATTTCTTGGCCCATTGAGATCAAAATCATCGCCTCGGCCTCAAGGCGAGTGTTGGCGTTGGCAAGTTCTTTGAGTGCGTCGGTGAAGTCTTCGTCGTCAAAACCCTCATTTGATGGAATTGCGAGGCGCAGTCGTGTTCGCAGGTCCTTCACCAGTTCTGACTTTCCGGCGAGCCCAATTTCAAAACTCTTGGGAATGAAAATGTAGAGTTCGGTGGCGACTTTGAGAGGCTCTGGAGCGAGTTCGATCACCGATTTGATTTCGATGTTGTGGTGATCATGGCGAGTGACAGAAGTAAGGGCTCCGGCGCTGAATCGGCTCGGACTGGAGGGGGCAGCTGGACGCGCTAATGTGCTTGGAGGTGCACCCGGAGGCTCGAGCCGCTGTTCGGCAGGCGGCTCTGCGCTGGCGTTGGGTGAGCTTGGTTTTGTCCTCATTCGTTAGCTGTCTCCAATACCGTCAAGTCAGGATTTAGTCAGGGTAATGTTGATGCGTTCGGTGACCAAGTGTTTTCTCAACTCAGCTGTAAAATCTGCTCTGTTTTTCAACGGTTGAGACGAGTGGATCGTCCATAAAAACGGCTATTTGTCGATTGCAGCAAGGCGACGTAAGCTCGCCCACTCATGCGCGATCTTCGTCCCCCTTTGAGACAATCCGAACCGGAGAATCGGTTCAAGTGGACCCACTTTTTTGTCAGTGGATTAGCGGTGTTTGTCGTTGGCGGTTTAGCCGCATCGGTCTTCTCTGTCGTTCTTTACGCTTGGCTTCCAGTCCCCGTAACGCCATTGATGCTCTTTAAGTCTGTTGAGGCAGGATTTGCGGGCGAAAGAATGTCTTATGAGAAGGACTGGGTCTCTCTTGATAAGATTCAACCGCAGGTGATCAGGGCCGCGATTGCCTCAGAGGATTTTCGCTTTGTTCAGCACGCCGGATTTGATTTCGAGGCGATACGCAAAGCGATCGAAACCAATAAGCGAGCGGAGCGCAGTGGGCGCAAGCGGGTTCGCGGGGCGAGTACCATTTCGCAGCAAACCGCGAAGAATGTCTTTCTTTGGCCCAGTCGAAGCTGGGTTCGAAAGGGCGTTGAAGCTTGGTTCACGATCTTGATGGAGTCAGTTTGGAGCAAGCGTCGCATCATGGAGGTCTATCTCAATGTGATCGAGTTTGGGCCGGGTGTGTATGGTATCGAAGCGGCATCACGACATTACTTTAAAAAGCCTGCCGCACGTTTGACGTCGGCTGAAGCCGCGCTCCTGATTGCTGTGCTTCCCAACCCCATTCGTTTTCGCGTTGATCGGCCTTCAGCCTATGTGCGTTATCGACAGAGTGCGATTCTGAGACGCATGCCTTACGTCGAAATGCCGGACTAACGGCTGGCGTCACGCAGTTCATCTTAAGTCTGCATGGAACTTCGGCCGATAGGTGGTCATAAGGAGTTCTTCAATGGTGAACACTCTCGAGCGTGCCTTTGTGAAGTGGATCTCGATTTCCTTCATCGTCCTTGCACTGATTGTGGCGCTGCCAGCTTTCAGCGCCGACGTTTTTGTCGATGAGGGAGACGGTGACTTTGATACGACTCCGATCGGTGGCCCGGCGCCAGCGTCGGAACCGGCAGCACCTGCGGTTGCGCAGGCGGGTTCGGATCCGTCGGCTGACATGGGCGCTGCTCCATCGGGTGGCCCGATTGAAGACCTTTCTCCGTCTGCTGATGCAGGAGCGGCACCCATGGGTGCTCCGGTGATGGATCCTTCGGTTGCTCCGGTTGAAGAAAAGAAGCCTGTCGCCAAAAAAGCGGTAGCAAAGAAGGCGGCGAAAAAGGAATCGAAGAAAGCCGCGAAGAAGGCCGCAAAGAAGTCCGGCAAAAAATCGGGCAAGAAGTCGAAAGTGGCCTCGACTAGCAAGGCGTCGAAGAAGCGCGGTGTCGCTTCGACCGACGAGTACGCTGGCGGAAGCTATCAAGTGACGAAAAAAGAATGCATGATGCAAACCAAACCAGGTTCAAAGACGTTCATCGGAGAAACTCGAGCGGACAAGAAACTCTGGGTCGAGAAATCAGGAAATCCAAACTACTGGAAGGTCTACAGCAAAGACGGATCGCCAGCGTTTGTGAAGAAGTCTTGTTTCTAGTGTGTCGTGAGCGTTCTCGTACAGAAGTGTCGGGAGAAATAAAAAAGGGGAAGCGGTTGCTTCCCCTTTTTCTTTTTGGAGATCTGAAACTCAGCCGCGGTTCATAGCCGAGGCTTCGGCGCCGCCACCGCCTTTTGCAGCTTTGAGCAAGTGCGATGTTCCTTTCGACTTGTGGCCAAAGTATTCGTCCTGTGTGTACGAATCGACTTGGATGGCTTCCCAACGAAGTTCGTCAGCACGAATCACATCGGTGTACTCCTCTTTTGTGATCACGCCTTTCTCGAGGCAAGAGTCCGCCAAGGCTTTTCCTTTTGCTTTTGGAATCGTCCGAGCCTTAACAGCGGCACGCATTTTCTTTTCGGTCGCTTCGGCGCGTTTGACGACGCTGAAGGTGAACTCGAGTTTGCCGAGCTGTTCGATGGTGTTTTTTGGAACAAAGATCCCATCGGTATGGCGTTTGCGCTGTTCGCTGTCAGCAAGGATCATCGACGCGATTTTATGCGTGTGCTGATCGTTGTGCTCTCCGGCCAGTGCGTTGAGGTTCGACCACCAGCGGAGCGGGCCACTAAAGAGCCAGCCAAGACCTGGGGGATTGAGATTCGCAAAGATACCGTCGAAGGCCTTTTGAATCTCGTAGAGACTGTGATTCAACGCGAAGTGAACGAATGGGAGGTCTTCTTTTTTGCGACCTTCCGCTTCGTAGCGGCGAAGAACCGAAGTTCCGATGTACATCCATGAAAGGACATCGGCAAAGCGACCGGTGATCTTCTGACGAGATTTCAGCGAGCCGCCGAGTGAACCCATGGCGATATCGCCCATTGTGGCGAATGTGGCCGAGGCCCAAGACAGTTTGCGGTAGTACTTCGCTGTGGATCCGCCAACGGGGCTTGGAGCGAGCAGACCGCGCGTGAGCGATAGCGCGATAGCGCGACAGCCGTTGCGAACGATGTGACCGACGTGTCCCCAGAAGGCGCCATCGAAAGTTGCCAAGTCGCCCTTGCCGATCGAGTCGACCTCTTTAAAGGCGTAGGGGTGAGCGCGGAGAGCGCCCTGACCAAAGATAATCAAAGTGCGCGTGAGGATGTTCGCGCCCTCGACCGTGATTCCGATCGGTGTCGCCATATAGAAGTGGGCGAGCAGGTTCTTTGGACCGCGAGAAATGCCGGCGCCGCCCATGACGTCCATGCCATCGTTGATGACCTTGCGCGAGATTTCGGTGGCATTGTACTTCACCATGGCAGTGACAACGGCCGGTTTGATGCCCTTGTCGAGTGCTCCGAGTGTGTAGCGGCGCATGGCTTCGATCATGTAGTTGAAGCCGGCGATGCGAGCGATTGGCTCTTCAACGCCTTCCATCATGCCGATCGGGAATCCGAACTGTTTGCGAATCGAGGCATGTGCCGACACGACTCGTGTCACCAGTGCTGTTCCGCCGGTTGACTGCGCAGGCAGCGAGATGCCGCGACCGGCAGCGAGACACTCCATCAGCATACCCCAGCCTTTGCCAGCGCCCTCGAGTCCGCCGACGATTGTATCGACGGAAACAACGACGTCTTTACCGAAGGTCGGGCAGTTGTAGAAGGGCGAGCCCATGGGATCGTGACGTTGTGAAATGTCGACGCCTGGGGTTTTTGATGGAATCAGAGCGCAGGTGATACCGACATCTTCGCCGCGGCCCAGGATGTTCTGCGGATCTTTGAGGCGGAAGGCAAGACCGAGCACGGTCGAGATATGTGCGAGTGTGATCCAGCGCTTGTTCCAGTTGAGGCGGATGTAGAGTTTGCCGTCGTCGCCTTTAAACAAGACGCCGTCTGAGGCGATTGAGCCGGCATCGGAACCAGCGCCGGGCTCGGTGAGTGCAAAGCATGGAATCTCTTCTCCAGTCGCTAGGCGTGGCAAGAGATGCTTTTTTTGCTGGTCCGTTCCGTAGTGAATCAAGAGCTCCGCTGGTCCCAATGAGTTTGGTACCATGACGGTGATGCAGGCGGGGATTGAGCGCGAGCTGAGTTTTTTGATCACTTCTGAGTGGGCGAGTGCCGAGAAGCCGAGACCGCCGTACTCTTTTGGAATGATCATGCCCAAGAATTTTTCTTTCTTGATAATGTCCCACGCTGCTTGTGGGATGTCGCGCTTTTCCCAAACCTCCCAATCGTCGATTGAATCGCAGAGGCGCTCAACGGGGCCATCGATGAAGGCTTTTTCTTCTGGCGTGAGCTGTGGATAAGACTCGTTCATCAGCTTCTTGAAATCGGGTTTGCCGCTGAAGAGTTCACCTTCAGCCCAGACGACACCAGCCTCAAGGGCGGCGCGCTCTGTGTCCGAGATCGCCGGCATAATGCCTTTGAGAACCTTCATCACCATTCCTGAAACGAGCACACGTCGGATCGGTGGAAGATTGAAGATCGCTAAGATGGCGCCCGCCGCAGCGATAACGGGTGTCGATGCACCAAAGCCAAACAGAACGACAAGAATCGCCGCTGTCCAGATGAAAAATGGTGCTCCGACAAAGCCGAGCACGAAAAGCATCAAGACGGTGCCGGCTGTCCATAGCCCGCTGTTGTCTTGCGAGAAGAGTCCATAGAACGAATCCACTGTTGAGTCCCCCTGTTACCTGCGCTTGCGCGCAGTCTGTTTTATATTTTTCGATTCCTGTTTTTTAATCATCGTTCGGCCGGCGCGTGCGCTTTCGAGTAGGTCGTTGACGGATCGCCAGACAAACGTTGTTGCCTTTGGATTATCCAACAATCGTGCGAAGTGATGGTAGCCAAGAATGTATGAGTAGAGGGACCAGGCAAACTGCTCGCAGTCGAGGTCGCGACGGAAGTGCGACTCGTCTACCGCTATCATGGCGGCTTTCTCGAGATTTCGTATTAAATCTCGCTGTGATTTTTGAACAAAGTCGCGAAGCGGTCCTGGACGATCATCGAGTTCGACCGATGCTGAAATCAGCACGCTTCCACCGGGCAAAGAGGTGCTGCCGTCGATAAAGGCGAGCCAATTTTTAACGAGGGCTTCAATGCGTGGTTGCCCGCGTGGCTCGGCGAATGCGGGCGCCATGACGGTTGCAACAAAGTGATCGACAGCGGCACTCAGAACCGAGAGTTGCAGCGTATCCTTTCCCTTGAAGTGCGCGAATAAGCCACTCTTTGAAAGTCCCACCGACTTTGCAAGTTCGCCGATCGTTAAGCCCGAAAGGCCCTCTTGCGAAGCAATCCGCAACGCGGCTTCGAGAATCTGCGATTTTGTCTTCGCGCCTTTGCGAACCATGCCATCAATAATAGCACGACCGTTCGGTTTAAAAAGTGTCGTCTCAAAACAATGCGCTGCAACGACGGGTTGAACTATGAATGTGTCGAGATGAGACTTTGGTCGAGGCTTCGCGCGAAGTCTTTAGCCTTGGAGGCAGCATGATTTTTCTTCGTATAAACGCGGCGACTGTTGCTCAATGTGTTGCGAGCTTCGGCTTGGCACTGGCTCCGCATTTCGTCAGCGCGGCCCCGCATCCAACCAAGACAGTGGTGCTCACAGATGCCTTGATGGTTGATGTGAAACTGAGTGTTGCGGGGACGACGCCGTCAGTTTTTGACGGTCGGGTTGTCCTCCCTCTTGGCAAATCAGAGTGGTCGGTCGTGGAAGAATCAAAGGGCCGGCGTTTGCTTGTTCGGGCAAAACTGATTGAGGCCAACGTCGCCGAGGTCGAAACTCGGCTCGAGACGATTCCCGGCAAAGGGATCACGCCTCCTCCAGCAGAGGCGTACACGATTCTTGTTGAGCTCGGTCAAGCCGGCTCAATGGTGCAGACGACAGAGGGATTTGGCGGCGCGAAAAGCGATCTTAAGGTCCACGCCGTGAAGATTCGCTATACGCTTTGAGCAGACGACGTGGGTCGGACTCCACTTCGCTGATCAGCGCATTGAGGAACTGAATTTCTTTTCCAGATTTTTTCGCATAGTTGCGATCGGCCCAGCCGAACCAGTCCCAGCATCCTTTTGGGTTTGTCGGAAAATTCTCTTCTGAAATCCAAGTCTGTGGAAAGAGCACCATCAGGCGATTGGTGTCGACACTGGCATACTCGACAAAACCAGCACGTTCGGCAAAGAGTTTGAGACCATTGCGGACCGTGCGTTTCGTCATATCGGGCTTCTCAAATGGAACAGTTTTTTGCAGACTTTTTTCAAACTCATTCTGGAACTCTTCGTCGAATGAGTCCGACATTTTGCAGCCATGAAGCGCAACGTGGAGACGACACGACCTAGGATTTGCCAAACAGAAATTGGATGTCGCAAAGTATCCATACTCTGCGACAGAGCTGGGGCGGCCCGGTATGGACTGCGATATACGCTGAACTGTAGCCGCTTTGCCGCGCTTCATCTTGTCAGAGTAAAGATGTTCGAGAATTTGTCCGGCAAGGTCGACGCCGCAGTTTCCAAGATAGGGAACCTTTTCTTCAGCACAGCCGCCGCCGTCTTTGCGGTCGGTCGGGAAAGTGTGGCCGCCGCGTCCCTCGACGACTTTGATTTGATCAACTGGTACCCCGACAGTCTTTTTAAAGTCGGCGATTTGTTTGGCCATGCCGGATTGAATCACCGTATCGGCAATGCCGTGAAAAATGAGTGAGCGCTGCTCGCGATAGTAAGAAACTGGATCGATCTCTCCGGCTTTCTCAAACTCTGTTAGAAATTCGAGTTTCAGTTCTTTTGATCCCATCAACTCGCCTCGAAGAGCGAGTCGCGGGTTGTGCATGCAGATTTCAATTGCGCGATACGCCGGATTCATCCAGGTCAGTGAGAATCCAGTAGGTGAGGGCACGCCGGCGAGCATGGATTTCTCGCCGTACTCAGCGAGGCGATTCTGGAAATGATCTTGCGCACAGAAATACATTCCGCCAGCAACAGTCGCGACGCCCTTGATGCGTTTTGATGACGATACCGCCAGCTGCTCGGCCATAAAGCCACCAGAGGAAATACCGGACACTGTGGTCTGCGCGGCGCTGAGAGAGGAGTATGCTGTGAGAGTGGTCAGTGCGACAAAAAAGAACCGAGTCAGTTTTTTCATGCGTTCGATTTAATCTGAACCGAACGCATTGAGCTACTGGAGCAATTCATTCCTAACCAGAAAACGACCCGGAATGGCCTTTACTCTATTCTAGAGTGATCACTCCGTCCGTGTGAGCGGACCAGGATTCAATAGAACTTTACGCTGCCAGAATCGAGGTAGTAGAGCGCAGGTTTGATCAGCAGATCGCCCTTCTCGACACGTGCACGAATGATTTCGGATCTTTTTAAGAGGTCTGCGGCTACTCCTTGTGCATTCGCAGCCGATTCGATCTCAAGCCCGGCCGAAGGCGCGGCTGCCGGTGTGCGATTGGGAATGCGTGGGCGAATATCGCCGACGAGTTTATCGAGAGAGGGACTGCCGGCACTCTTGTCTTCGGGAGTTTCGAGCGCGGCTTTGACGGCACCGCAGCTCGTGTGTCCCATCACCACCAAGAGTCGTGGGCCGAGATGCTCGACTGCGTACTCAAGACTGGCGATAACAGACGAGTCGAGACTTTCTCCCGCTGTACGCACCACGAAGACTTCGCCGAGCGCTTGGTCAAAAACAGTTTCAGGGGGAACGCGAGAATCGGCGCAAGAGAGTACGATGGCATGTGGGTGTTGACCTTTGCCAAGGCGTTCGCGGTCTTTTTGCGATTTGCCGTCAGTTCGATTGGCGCGACTCAAATAGCGCTTGTTGCCATTCTGCAGCCACTTGAGCGCCTGTTCTGCTGAGACGCCGGGTGTGGCTGCGTGATGAGCGGCCGCAGGAGCAGGAGAATGACTGTGCTCGGCCTGAGCGGCGGGGGCACGTTCAGCGGCGGTCCCTGGTGCATCGTGAGTGACGACGACTGTTCGACTGGGGGCGACGGCGTGTTCGTGTCCGTCGTGACTGACGTCTGCTGCTGTGACGTCGGTGACCTCAACTTGTTCTCGAGTTGAAAGCGTCTTGAGATTTTCAGAGGCCATCGTTCGTCGGATTTTTTTTGCGCCTGCGTCGGTGACAACCGAGCTCGCGACAACGAGTTGTTCCGGTTTTGCGGCAGGGCGATTGATCCCAGCGGCATTTACTTGCATCGCAAAAAAACAAAGACCGACGATAAGAGAACGTTTCATGAGGCCACCTCGATAGCCTCTTAACGGTGATCTTAAGCCGAGAGTTGAGAGTGTAATTGAGGCGGTCTCAAGCTGAGACCGCAAGCTTCATTAATTGCCGTCGGTGGCGGCGAGTTTATTGAAGTTGGGCAAATCCCAAATTCGTGAGGGCGTATTTAGTCCGTACTGGACCTGCGCGCGTCCCAGTTTGGGAAGTTCGTGGAAGGCCTCAATTGGTACAGAAAAGATTAGGACATCGGTCCGGCCATTTCCCGGGTATCGAGCAATGGGGAAAAGCCTGTTTTCGATATTCAGGACTGGCAGTTCGTCCATCACCGGAAATAGCTCAGCGGTCTGCACGGCAATTTCAACAGCTCGGCGTCCTTTGAGATAGCGGCTCTTCTGAACGGGCGTAAAGCGAGCCCAGTTCGCTGTCAGGCGCGGCGCCGAACCCGTCATTGAAACCAGTTCGCTTGGCGTGCTGTACGTGGCTGGCGCATAGTACGGAGCTTGAACCGAAAAACCGCTGGCGGTACCAAATCGAATCTGTGCGAGGCGAATTTTAGCCTTCGGTGTTTTATTGAATACAAAACGAACGCCGCGAATCGCCTTGACGTTGACACCTTTGAAGTCGGCGACGGGGATGCGTACGGTCTGTGTGAGTTCGACGTTGTCGTTGGGAGGGCCTTGAACACGGCTATAGGTTGAAACCGAAACGGCTTCTGAAACCATGTCGTCACTTGCAACGAGCTGGACAGAGAAGTCGACGATTTGGCCAAGATCTTTTTCTGTGTAAGAGCGTCCGACACGGAAGTCGAGATAGGACATGCCGGAGAGATCAGCGCCTGAACCGGTCTCTTTGAAGTTTGATTGATAAAGTCGCTCTTCTCCCGGATGTTCCCACTCGATCTCTCCAATGACAGGCTCAGCGTAGTCGAGATGCTCGATCTTGATGCCATTGGCGATATTGTTGGGGCCAGCCGGATTCTTTCCGGTCGGTGAAGTGAAGTCCTCTACTAGAACGACGTCTTTGAGGCTAAGGCCAGCGATATAGTCGCGATCAATTTTGGTTTTGACGGTCAGACCGCTTGGCAATGAGTAAGCTGGATCAAATTGTTTCGCCAGAGTGGAATCTCGCTCTGGGCCAACATGAGAGCGGAAGAAGGCGGTCATTGACTGAAGTGCGACGGACTGCTGTTCAAGAGAGAAGTAGTTGTTTTTATCGAATAGGGGCTGGTGGTCCTTGCCGCCACTGCAGCTCCAGGCATCGTTTGACTGCCATTCGGTATTGAAGAAGTTATGATTGGCTCCCCAAACCATTGTGAGCGATTTTGCGGATGGGCGAAGCTCCGACTTCTTTTCTGAAAACAAACGTTTGGTCATGCGCTCAAAAGGCAGCCGGCCCTGGAGATCGCTGACGTCGCCGTCACACAGGGGGAGGAGCTGGTTCCAGGCAACAGACTCAGCGTCGAGGACGCGGTTTGATTGACCATCAACGGCGCCGATTTCGTAAAGAGCTTTGATATCGAGATTTGGAATGCGGGCTGGCCACGGGCTGCCGGCATCGCGGAACAGATTCAGTGCCGCGCGAATTCCTTCGCCGCCGCGCGAGTGCCCCATAAGGCCAACTTCAGACAGATCGACATGTCCTTTAAAAAGGTCAGAATTGCCGAATTCGGCAGGAGCTCCGCCGCTCTCTGTCCACTGATTCCAGTACTGCAAGTGTTTGAGGATGAGTCGCCCACGAGCCAGGACCAAGCCCCAGTCATCGCTATCGCCGCCGCCACAGGTGATACCGCGGTTGGCGTTGATCGAGACAACAATGTAGCCCCAGCTTGCGAGGTGCTCGGCGACATAGTTATAGCCTTCGTGGTTTGGAGTGACGACACTGCCGTCGGGGCAGATACCTTCGTTCGTGTACTGGCAGCTGCTGTCGTTGCGTGGAGCGGAGCCTGAGCCGCATGTGCCGTGGTTGCCGTGAAGAAACATGAGAAGGGGCCGCTTCGCAGACAGTTTTGACAGAGTGGTCGGCCAATAAACCCGACCCCAGATCTCCGTTTGGGTGTTGGCGAGGACGTCATTGTCGACCTGTGGTCGCATTTTATACTCAGTGGTCGATGTGGCGTAGGGACCCGGTGCGGAGGATTCAGGTGAAGCTCCAGCCCAGCTGGCAACGGCTTGCTTTGAAAGACTTAAAACAGCGATGGCGAGACAGACCGATAGAACGCGAGCCATTTTCCACTCGAGTGTGATTTTACGCTCGTTCCGCATTGAGTCCCCCCAAGGAATAGTGACGGCACTCTAGTGCTTTCTTGCCAGAGTCGCAATTGAACTGAAACCATTACGCATGGCTTTGCAAACTCTCTCCGGTTTCGCGATCTCTGCTATTTCGATCCTGTTCGCCGGTCTATTGGCGATGGGGCCCGCTTTGGCTGGGGCGCTCGGGTGTCAGGAGGATCCGGCCAGTCTGGATACGAAGGTCGTCGATGAGGCCAGCGGGTTGGCTCTGGCTCCGGGGGGCGGTTTTTTCGTCATGAATGATTCTGGCGATAAACCTCGGTTTTTTAAGGTGAATAGCGAAGGTCGGGACTTGGTTGAGTTTGGTGTGACTGGATGGAAACCCTTTGATCCCGAGGCGATTCGGGTGGGGCCTTGCCCGGCGACGATGCCCGGCCAGTGCCTGGCCGTCGCCGATATTGGTGACAACCGAGATCGTCGTAAGTTTGTGGAGGTCGCTTTCTTTGCCACTGATCGCTTAAAGACGCCCTCGACTTTGAAGCCCGACCGTATATTGCGATTTCACTATCCCGACGGTCCCCGCAATGCTGAGGGCTTTGCCGTCTTATCCAATAGCCAGCTTCTGGTGATCACCAAGGAGCAGGATCGGAAGTCCCGTGCGGCCAAACCAGCTCGAGTCTACACGGTTGCGATAGCGGGATCGGGAAGCGTGTTGACTGAGACAACGGCGATCTTTCAGGCTGCGTGGGACGTTCCCGACTGGGTTAAGGATCATGGGCTTGGTGGACTGGTGACTGATGTCGATGCGACGAATGTGACGAAGGAAAGGCTACGGGTTCTGATTTTAACCTACAGTCGCGTTGTGGAGGTGGAGGCCTCCTGGACCTTGGGCCGGATGATGATGGACAACAAGCGCATTTATCGCATTGATTCGATGGAGCAACAGGAAGCGATCTCGTATGATGATCAGAAGCGGGGCTTTTATTTTACATCAGAAGCGCCGCTTGCAGGACTGAGCTGGCTGACGGCGGGAGAGAGGGCGAGAATGCCAATTCGATATGTTCGTCCAGAAGCATGTGGAGATCGTCTTCGATGAAGGGCACGCTGTTGGGCTTCGCCATTCTCAGTTTGTTGCCATGTGCGGCGCTGGCCGCGGCGCCCAATGGCGTTCCTGAATCTGTCCGTGTCTTGACGGCGTTTTCAACTCCGCTCAAGTCAGGGCATGCGATTTCGTTTTTGCATGGCGAGAAGCTTCGCTTTGCCGACGATCAGGCTTATTCGAAGTGGGGAGTGCTTTTCGAGAAGTCATTGGCCGTCAAGGAAATCGAAATCAAGTCGTGCGATGGAAAGAACTTTGAAGATGGCGTTGAGCTTTTTATCGATCATCAGCGCGCACGCCTCTTTGCTGATGGTGGACGTTCCGTTGTTCGCTTCAAGTGGGCCGGCAAAGCCAATGCGCTAACACTCCATTTTTTAGAGTCCCGCGGCGTTTGCATTCAGGATCTTAAAATCAAAGCGGATACTGATTGGATTGCGCCGAGAATATTGGCTGTGGAAAGCGTGGGTGCGGCGACACTTGGTGACGGGCGATTGACTGTTGGAGACCTGCTGCCGCTTGCGAAGGTGGCGACGCTAAAGTGGGAAAAGCCACTGATTGTTGAAGGGCTGCGACTTTGGAATGGAGATCAAACGGCGGGCGGTGGTTTTACAAGCAGTGCGCGTGTGCGAGAACTTGAAATTAAAACCGGAGCTGTTGGATCGACTTTTACGCTTGAGGATCTGCGTTCAGAGCAAAGTTTATCACTGCCACAGTCAGGTCTGACGACGACATTGGCGTTGGTTGCGCGCTCCGCATATCCTGGAGTCGTTCAGAAAACTCCGGTTTTGGCCGAGTTGCAGTTGTTGGCCGGCGGTGAAGCGTGGATTCCGTTTGACCAAAAGGCATCCACAAAGGCGGATCAGGACCGAATGGCTCCGGTGATCGAGCGCGGATGGATTGACATATTTGACCGCGAACTTGTCAAAGACGATGCGGACAATTCGAGCGAGATTTGGCGATTTCGATTTCGCAGCGACGGAACTTTTTTTGCACGAATCTTTGCGGATCGTGCGCGACTGGCTCGATCTTGGTCGGTGCTCGGGCGCTGGGAGTTGGTTGCCGAAAGCCCGGCTGGCGCATCAGGTGCCCGCGGGAAACGCGCTCTGGTCATGCGTTTGAACGGATCGCGTTTTGTTGGTGCAGAGAATTGGGACTCGCTCCCTTGCGGAGCCACCTGCTTTAAAGAGAGTGATTCGCGAGGCCCAGCAAGTCGAGTGGTGAATCCGAACGAGATGCCGATTTCTGAAATTGTCGAAATCCAACGGGGCGCAAAAGCGCAGCTGTATATTCGCAGCCGTGATCGCGATGAAAAACCGGGACTCGATTTCTCCGATCTGAAAGTCCGAATTCAGTCGCTGTACCATTGACGAACGTAACGTAACTCTAACACAATTAAGAGATGAACCAGTCCTGGGACCCAGTCTATCGCCGGGTACGTCGTCAAACGTCCCTTGTTGCGACACTTTCACTTTTTTGTGGAATGGTCGCGATCGGTGTTGCGGCCTGTACGCAGGACAAATCGGCGAATGCTGAGGCTGGCCGTTCTCCCTCGTCAGACCTTGCTCGGGTTGAAGAGCTGTCGGCGCTGCTCACCAAAGAAGACATTATGCGCGGTGTGGGCGAGGATGTTTCTCGCAATCACTTTCCTGAGCAGGCGCGTTTTGAGGTCGGTTCGATTCCGGTCATGGCTCGCCTCGAATATGGAATTCAGGCTGAAGAACAAGCCTACATGGAGAAACTGCTGTCGCAGTATCGACCTGACTATGGCGCGTTCGTGGCTGTGGATGCAAAAACTGGTCGAGTGATCACGATGGTGAGTCGTGTGCAGGGGCGTGAGACTCTTGAGAACTTGACCTTGAAGGCGACTTTTCCGGCGGCTTCGATTTTTAAAATTGTGACGGCCGGTGCCGTGCTTGATACGAACAAGGCGTCGCCAGAGACGCGCATTGCCTTCAATGGCGCCAATCACACTCTTTATCGTCGCAATGTCGTTGAGACCAAAGAGAATCGCTGGACGCGTCGGATGACGTTGCGTGAGGCTTTTGGCTCTTCAGTGAATACGATTTTTGGAAAGCTCGGTTTGTTTTACGCGGGGCCTGAGATTCTGCGCTCCTATGCCGAGCGATTCCATTTTAATCAACCGATTCGCGCCGACTTTCCGGTGCAAATAGGATACACGCGTTTTACGGCGCAGGATCCCTGGTCGGTGGCGAGTGCTGCGTCTGGATTCACGCTCGATAATACGATGTCACCGCTTCAGGGGGCCATGATTGCGGCGGCTGTTGCGAATGACGGTGTGATGATGGAGCCGTACATTGTGGATCGAATGTTCGACGAACAGGGACGGGCGATGTATACGGCGGCTCCGCGCCGGTCGCATATTGTCGTTGGGCCTGAGACGGCGAAGAGTCTTCGCGAACTTTTTGAGCAGACCGTGATGGCGGGGACGTCGCGCAAGTCGTTTCGACAAGCAGTGCATAAGCGCCGTTTCGAAGATGTCGAGTTTGGCGGAAAAACCGGGTCACTCACAGGGCTTAATCCGAAGGGCAAATGTGATTGGTTTGTCGGTTATGCTCGGTTTGGTGACCAAAGAATCGCCGTTGCTGCGCTAACAGTGAATGAGGCGAAATGGCGTGTGAAATCCTCGAACCTGGCGCAAATGTACCTCACGCAGTACATTCGGAGTGTTGGCAAGTTCGACACTTCTTCTGAATCCAAGCGTTGATTCAGTCTGAGAATCCCTAGTCAATTCGTATGCTTCAGTGTGGATTTGTCTCGCTCTGAAGCATTTTGAAATCTCCCACTTTCTGACTCTCAAGCGAACGCTCTGAATTCTCGATATCGCATATCGAGGTGTGTTTATGAGCGCAAAACTTCATCCCGTGTCGCGAAACGGAGAAACACTCGGGCCGTGGTCTGTCGAACAGATCGCCGAGCAGCTCGCCAGCGGTGGCGTTGCGATTACGGATTTTGTTTGGGACTCAGCGGACTGGGTTCCGCTGATGGAATTTGCCGAGCTTAAAGCGCATCTCCAATCGAAACGTCCGAAAGCGCCGCCTCAGACTGCCGGGAAGGCCGAGTCGCCTGTGGTGTCTGAGCCATCAGTGATGCCATCAATTGCGGCAGCTCCGTCGATGAAGCCGGAAGACGCTTTGATTTGGTATGTGAGCCGTGGTCAGCAGAAGTTTGGACCGTTCAACTACTTCGGAGTGATTAAAGCGCTTCAAGACAAATCGATTTTTGAGTTCGACTATGTTTGGAAGGAAGGCACAGAAAACTGGATTCGCCTTGCTGAACACGAGCTCTTTTCACAAGAAAAGGTTCGCGAACTTTTGGCTGCTGCGACGCCGACGTTGGCGGCCATCTTTGCAAAGCGCCAACATGAGAGAGTCAAAATTCAGACTGACGTTCTGGTCAACGACAATATGACAATGAGTCCCGGGCAGCTCGTTGAAATCGGAGCCGGTGGCGCAGGGTTGATTGTTAAAAACGCGAAGCTCATGCCTGGCCAACTTGTGAACATTCACATCGCTTCGACTGATGAACTGCCGGCTTTCAATGCGGTTGGTGAGATCGTTTCTAAGAAATTTGAGCGGGCGGTTCGCAATACGCGAGCGCCAATTCAGTACGGTATTCGGTACGTGAAAGTGGACCGCGTCGTCGAGGAACGAGTGAAGGACTATTGTCGGTCTCTGCGCTCGGCTCGGCAAACGGCTTAATAAGAAAACAAAGAAAACGAAACAGGTTTTAGGGGGAAAAATGGACGCACTGATGAAATTTATGGTCGATAACTTTCTTATCGACGCGGCAATCGGAATGATGGGACTGTTTGGCATCGGTCTGATCTTTGAGCGAGTGAAGGCTCTGTACTTCGACTACTCAATGAAGACTGAAGAGTTTATGGCGAAAGTCAGTAAGCTCGTTGAAGATGACAAGATTGAAGAGGCGATCACTTACTGCGCTGCCAACGAGAAGAAGCCATTGGCTGCAGTCGTCAAGCGCGTTCTTGAGCGAGCAGATCGTGATGACTCGGCAATCGAGCACTCACTTGATATTGCAGCGAGTGAAGTTGCACCTAAGTTGACGAAGAACCTCACCTATCTATCGATGGTTTCAAACGTCGTAACGCTGATCGGTCTCTTCGGTACGGTTGTCGGTTTGATCATGTCGTTTAAAGCGGTGAGCTTTGCCGATCCTTCGCAGAAACAGTCACTTTTGGCTGACGGTATCTCGCTTGCGATGCATGCGACGGCCGCAGGTCTTTTGGTGGCCATTCCAGTGATGGTCTTCTACTCGTTCCTGCATTCCAAGCAGGGCAAGCTCTTCAATGAGATCGACCAGCACTCAAACAAACTGATTGAGCTCTTGCGTTCGCGCGACTTCAACCACTTTGGCGTGGCGTACCCGGTAGCCGTTGGCAGCGACAAAATGCCGAAGGCAAAAACTGCGCAGATCAAAACCGTTTAAGCAACTGAGTTCTGGGTCGCTAAAGAGAGGTCGTCATGAGAGCCTTAAAATCAAGAATCGATGACTCAACATTCGAGCTGAACCTTGCGCCGATGCTCGACATCATCGTGTCGATTATCCCGATGTTGCTACTCAGTGTTGTGTTTACGCGGATCACCGTGATCGACACGCCGGTCCCCCAGGCGGTTGAGCAGGCGGTTGCTGCGGCCAATGAGAAAAACAAGGACTTGATTCAGGTTCGTATGGCGGTCGCCAAGAATCGCAACGTGCAAATCACGATTGTTGATCGAGGCCAGAGTAAAGACTACGAAGTCGCGGCGGTGAATGCGAAAACTGATCTCGACGGTTTGTACAAGCAGGTTCTTGCAATCAAAAAAGACTACCCCGATGTGTTCCGTGTGGAACTCAATCCTGAGGAGTCCGTACCGCTCGAAGAAATTGTCGCGGTCATGGACTCAGTGAGAACAACAAAGAGCAGTGATAAGAAGGTCGTCTTCACTGACTCGACAACTGGTAAGCCAGTTGAAACGAATCTGCTCTTGCCAGACATCATCTTTGGCAACGTGGCGGGAGGCTAATTATGGCACTCGGAAGACGCCGTGGCATGGGCAAGTACATTGATAAGCGAGTTGCATCGACATTCAAGATTCAGATCACGTCGATGGTCGACATGTTCGTTATCTTGCTCGTGTTTCTTTTAAAGAGTTATTCGACAAGTCCGGTGAATATCAATCCAAGCGATCAGCTGACACTTCCGGCGTCAAGTTCGACGAAGGATCCGACCGAAGTTTTGAAGATGGTGGTTTCGAAAACCGGAATCTTTATCGAAGACAAGAAGGTCGTGGACTTAAAAGACGGGGCTTTGGCGACGGCTGATGTCGACGCCAACGACACGCAGTTTATTCGCGCGCTCTACTCAGAGCTCGACGAGCAGGTAAAGAAGAGCCGCACGATTGCGAGTCAGAACTCGGAACTCGAGTTCGACGGTAAAGTGATCATGCAGGCCGAGCGTTCATTGCCGTACGACATTCTCCGCAAGGTGATGTACACGTCGATGATGGCTGGATATTCCGATGTTAAAATCGCGGTTATGTTGAAGGAGTAGCTATGAGTCGTCCTGAGCTCTTTCTCGAGCATAAACGAGAGGGTCATACGCCGCGACACCTAAGGTTGACGGCAAAGCGGAAGACTTTCCTCATTGGGTCTTCAAAAGAAGCGGATCTGCGCATCGGTGGAGAGTCGATTGACGGCTGTCATGCAGTTCTGCAGTTCAAGAGCCCACATTGGTATATTCGCAGTCTTTCGCTTGACGGCGCGCCAGTGACTTTGAACGGTGAGCCGGTGGTGGAGGCGGTCGTTGACGGTACCGCGTCACTTGCTATTGGCGGAAACAAAATTGAGCTTTTCTCGCGCGAACGAACGGCCCCACTTTTCAATGAAACGACAGGTGAGACTACAGGCACGCTCTCGCTTCATCAGGTGGTTATTTCTCGCAAAGGAAAAGTGCTTGATACACGCGTGCTTTCTGCGGGTGAGACATTTAAGTTTTTTGATGGCGAGAAGACGATTGACCTGACATCACCAACATCCCGCGATTGGAAAGAGACCACAATCGGGCAGAAGGTGATTCGGCAACGGTTGGTGTCGGCACAGGAGCTTGTTGGCGGAGAGGGTCTGACCTTTGATCGCGACATGCGAAAACCGCTGGCCTTGGCGTTGTTGCTGATGCTGACGGTGATCGGCTCTGTCGTGATGATGCCAAAGGGCTCGAACAAGACAGAAGCTGTTTTGGATCAAAAGTCGATCGACATGATTTTCAATGCGGACGCCATAAAAAAGAAGAGAACAGAGTCGAAGAAGGTCGTTCAGTCAGCAAAACGAAGAGCTGGAGGAACGGCTGATGCGCCGGTCGCAAATATTCCTGCGCCAATGCCGGAACAATCGATGGCGCCGACACGCTCCGCGAAAGCGACAGCGGCGATGACGTCTCTTCGAAATGCGGGCCTATCGGCTCTTGTTGGCAAAATCGCAAAACGCGCCAATACCAATGGCATCATGGTTGCCGCACAGGGCGTGTCACCGGATGTAAAGGGGTCTGGTCGAGCTTTCTTCAGTAATGGCACAAGCACAACTGGTGGCGGTGGTGCTGCGGCAGTTGCTGGCGACAGTTATCGCTTGGGCGGTATTGCCACGCGCGGCAAAGGTGGCGGAGCGAGCGGTGTTCGAGATGGTACGGCTCTTTCCGGAGGCACCGTCGGAACGGGTGACGTGGCGATGGTTGACGAAGAGACCGTTATCGAAGGCGGACTCGATCGCGACGTGATTGCCGATGTGATCAAGAGAAACCTTGGTCAGATCCGTTACTGTTATGAGCGTCAGCTCAGCTCGAACCCAGAACTGTACGGCAAGCTGCTCGTCAAGTTTGTGATCGATGCCGATGGAGGAGTGATTCAACCAAAGATTGACACGTCAACGCTGAAGAGCGCGATGGTTGAGGGATGCGTTCTGCGTCGTATGGCAGGTTGGAAGTTCCCACTGCCAAAAGGTGGAACACAGGTTCGCGTCAGCTATCCATTCTTGTTTAAGGCTCTCGATTAAATCGGAGCTGTGAACTCAGGGTGTGGAACCTTGACACTGCGGTCGGACTCCCATAGCGCATAGGCTATGACGGGGTTTCGACCGCAACTCATTTATTGGCAGTTCGATAACGGTGGGCAAAATGGCTTCGCCGACGTTGTGCTGCCTGCAGAGTTTCCTCATGTTAAGCCTCGATTTTGGAATGATCCGTGGGCTGCGCGTATCGGGCTCGGGTCACTCGCGGCTAAGGATCGTGAAAAGCACTTTGCGCGTTTTGTTCCGCTGAGCGGAGCGCAGCCGAAACCGTTGGCAATGCGTTACCACGGCCATCAGTTTCGGCACTACAACGAGGATCTTGGTGACGGGCGCGGTTTTCTGTTTGCTCAGGCTCAGGATCCCGTCGATTTACGGTTGCTCGATTTTGGCACCAAGGGGAGTGGTCAAACTCCCTACTCGCGCGCGGGCGACGGTCGACTGACATTGAAGGGTGCATTTCGCGAAGCCCTTGCGACGGAGATGCTGGAATCTCTTGGCGTCAACACATCAAAGACGTTCAGTTTTTTTGAGACGGATGAGCGACTGCAGAGAAATGACGAGCCAAGTCCAACACGAGCTGCGGTTTTGACTCGGCTTTCGCACGGGCATATTCGGTTTGGAGCTTTTGAGCGCCTGGCGCATCTGCGAGAGAGCGATCGTCTTCGACAGTTGGTTGCCTATTCGGTGCAAAACTACTTTCAGGGGCTTGATCCTGACAACGGAGTTCTTTTTTTCCGCGAGGTTCTTGAGCGCACAGCTCGGCTGACGGCGCAGTGGATGATGGCGGGCTTTGTCCACGGAGTTCTCAACACGGACAACATGAATATCACCGGCGAGAGTTTTGACTATGGGCCGTGGCGTTTTTTACCGACCTACAAGCCGGAGTTTACAGCGGCGTACTTTGACCACGCGGGCCTCTACGCCTACGGTCGACAGCCGCAGGCCGTCTATTGGAATCTCGATCGCTTGGCACTCGCACTTTCTACTGTCTATGATACGGCCAGTCTACGAACTGAGCTTTTGCGTTTTCCAGATCGTTTTCAACACGAGGCTCTCGCCTGCTTTTATGGGCGAATGGGACTTGAGCTGCCGGCTGATCTTGGGCAAGCCGAAGAGCTTTTTGTGGCGGGCATGCGGCTTTTGGCAACGACGCAAAGGCCTTTTGAAAATCTGTTCTTCGATTGGTATGCGGGACGCTCGGAGCGCGCAGAAAATTGGATCGGGGCTGATGAGTGGCAGCGACTATTGGCTGTAAACAGTCCTCGTTCAGAAGCAAGCGCTCGACTTGCAGGCGAGTACTATCGGGGGCCAAGCCCTGAAACGATGTTGATCGAAGAGGTTGAAAGTCTTTGGTCAGAGATCGACCGCAGCGATAACTGGCAGCCCTTTTATGATAAGGTCACCCGTTTGCGGGAGAAGGGACGAGGGCATGGATTCGGAGCGTGATCGGTCTCCGGGTGATGGGCCTCTTCCCGGCCGCATTCTTGATCTCGAGGTTCTTTTTCAAGATGACGATATTGTGGTGATCAATAAGCCTGCCGGTCTGCATGTGCACCAACCCGAAATGGCGCGTCGTCGAGTGCCGCGGGAAATGACAGTGCTTTGGACTTTGCGACGGCAGCTTGAGAAGTTTCTTTATCCCATTCATCGCCTCGATGTCGGAACCGAGGGCGTTTTAGTTATGGCATTCTCGGGCGAAGTTGCCGGACGGTATCAGCGCGAGTTGCAAGAAGGTAAGACGACCAAGACATATCGAGCCGTTTGCCGTGGTTGGACGGTCGACGCTGGACGAATTGAGATTCCGCTTGAACGCGACTCAACAAATACTCTTGTCGATGCGGCGACGGAATTCAGGCGTTTGGGTAAAGTGGAAAAGCCCTACGCGGTTGGAAAGCGCTATCAAACAGCGCGCTATAGTTTAGTTGAAGCTATTCCTTTGACCGGACGATGGCATCAGATTCGACGTCACTTGGCGCGGACGGCGCATCCGATTATTGGCGATCGTGAACATGGTGATTCACATCACAGTCGATATTTTCGAGAAGAGCTGGGACTACCAGGACTTTGGCTGAGGGCGGAGTCGCTATCGGTGATGGGGCGGACATTTGTAGCGCCTGAGTCGAAACGATGGAAGCGGATGCTCGACGTTCTCGAATTTCACCCGTAGACTGAGTTCATGGATGAAATCAATGACTACGATTGTGACGGGTACCGACCTTTTCATCACGCGATTTTAGCCAACAGCATCTCGCGTGCACGCGATCTTATGCGACTCGGTGCTTTGATTAACGCGCCAACCGAGAGCGGCGACGGTGCGCTGGTATTGACCTGTCGTGCGTTAAATGATGACGAGGCGGCCGAATGGGTTCCTGTTCTGCTTGAGTGGGGCGCTGAAATCATTGATCGCGATCGCACGGGGCGCACGGCGCTCCATCATGCTTGTGAACGGGGCTTATTGAAAACAACGGCAGCACTTTTGGTTGGCGGCGCCGATCCATTCTTTAAAGATGGGTATGGGAAAAAGCCGGTGGACTATGCGACGTCCGAAGCGATGCGGTCGCTGTTTTCTAAGAAGACGGCGACTTGATTCGGCGAAACGATCGAAGCATTGTTCGATAAGAATCGTACAGCCGGTCGACTTGAGAACCATCGAGCAGAGAGACTTTGACGATGTAGAATGTCGAGTCTTTCTCGTAGCGAGAACTCACTTGTAGTAAAACCTGTCTGGATTTCTGATCACGGGTCAAGAGATTGCCCCAAAGTCCGTTTCGGCCACCGTCGAACTCAAACGAGTCGAGTGGCCACCGGCTGAGCTCGCTGGCGTTAACGCGAAGACCGAGATGTTCGGCAACCTTTTTTGTGAGCTCGCGGACGTCTCGCTCCATGCGACTGGGCTCGGTTGTCTCCGGACGCTCAAGAATAAACAGTGTTTGTCGATCGTCTTTGAACGTATCGAGATTCTCTTTAGGCAGAACAGCGAGGCCGTTGGCTGTGCGCAGTAAGCTTGTGGGCGATGAGATTGAGTAGCGTGCGGGTGGCGCTGAAGAGGGAGTTCGTGGTTGCACGACGTCTGCCCGTGAGTCTGCACTTGAAACGATGAGTTTCGCAATTTCGCGAGCGAGAGGGAGCCGCGCGGGATCAGCCGTCCACACGTTGACGCCGTAGAAACTGCGGCCAGCGTCGATCCAGATACTGGCTGATGCGGCACCGGGCTCGGTGTCATTTGCTGTGTCGAAGTGGCAGAGCGAGTGTGCAGCTCCAAAGAATCCGCGATGACGAGAGAGAGCAGAACAGTTGGCTCTACTCGGCACAGATTGGAACCAATCAAGATTCGAAGCAGGAGCGCGGCCTTCGGTCTCGAGGCGCTCGATAACTGCGAGTGGTTTTGGCTCCACTAGGCGTGAGCCATTGAAAAGCGCGAGTCGTTTGCTGAGCGAACGAGCTCGCCTTTGAATCGTGACAGACCACTCACCACCGACGGACTGACAAACAGATGCGAGCGTGGCGTCGGACTCGTCCATGCGTTCACAGTTTTGAATCAAAGCTGGAAGAAGGACAAAGATGGATTCTTTGCCAAGTGTCGTTTTTGTCCATCGCAGTTGCGGAGAGAGCGGCGAAGAGAGGCGGTTACTGATGGCGGTGATCAGCGCTTGATCGAGCTGACCAGCGCGTTCACTGAGGTATGTACGAGCCGGCGCGACGTCGCGATAGGTGACACTTTCCTGGAGAAGTCGTGCGGCCTCGGAGCTATGAATGCCAAAGTTGAGGTTCTGACCGTCGCGTTCATATTGGTAGACGATGCCGATGACCTGGCCGTGGTCGTTGATGATGGGACCGCCGCTATTGCCAGGGCTTATCGCGGCATCAGTTTGAATTTCGCGCCAACCACTGGGATGTTTGCGAACGGCGCTCACGATGCCCTTTGAGATAGAGAAGTCGAGACCACGAGGGTGACCGATTGTGACAATAGATTCGCCAGGTGTTGTCTCGTGATCCTCAACTGGAAGAATGACGGAGGGTTTGTATTTCACCTTAAGAAGACACAGATCAATTCCACGTGAGTCGCCACATGCGCCGAAGCTCACACTTTTAAAGATGCGTCCGTCGGCGGTTTTGATTTCAATTGTTGATCGTGGGTGTGCAAGATGAGGACGAACGACATGAAGGTTCGTTGCGAGTTCGCCGGATTTGGAGATGAAGAAGCCGGTGCCGACGCCGAGCGAGGCTCCGCCTAAAAAGACTTCGATTCGAACGATGGCATTTCTATATTTGCGAAACACCACGTCGGGTGTGAGTTCGGCTCCGACGCTATGAGCCGGTATCAACTGGCTTGTGGTGATGATGCCAATGAGCGCTGTCGCGAATCGCACGATAGCGATAAGCTTTTGAAAAAACTGTGGATTCGATTGCTGCGCCATCTCTTGGCTTATCGGAATGAGTCATGGGAGCATTGAACGATTCTGGGGGTGTTTGTGGTCGGGTCGAGGTTTGAGCGCGGCGGCGCTTTGATGGCTCTTGGGTTAGTGGTTCTCGCGTCATTCGGAACGGCTGAAGCGAGCGATGACCGAGGTCTGACTGTCACCGGTACTTGTCTTAGGTCGGTGGCGCCCGATCGCGGCAGTGTCACAATCGGTGCTTCGGTCCTCGATCGTGATTCTGAGCTTGCGATGCGGTCTGCGACCAAAGTCTATGATGCCGTTCGAAAGGCGATCGTCGGACTCAAACTCAAAGAGATGGAGCTACAGACTTCTGGAGTTTCGCTGAACGAAGAGACCGAGTGGTTGAACAACCGCAGCGTGTCGAAGGGTTTTCGCTCGCGTTTGAGTCTGACGGTGACGACGTCGGAGATTTCGCGTTTGGGCGAAATTGTAAAAGCGGCAGCAGTTCAGGGCGCCAAAGAAGTGCACTCGATGCAGATGGCCCTGTCGCCAGAGAAACAAAAGAAAGAACACGAGTCATGTTTAGAGGAGGCCGTTCGCAACGCGCGTGCAAAGGCGGATGCGATCGGAAAAGCGGCGGGAGCTCGCGTTGGGAGACTGCTCGATGCTGTCGAGCAACTTGAACAGACGGGGCTTCCGGTGCCGATGCCAATGGCGCGGATGGAGCTCGCGAGTAAATCGGCGGATTATGCGCCAGCAACTGTGGATGCTGCTGATTTGAAGGTGAATGTGTCGGTTCGTGCGCGGTTTGGAATTGAATGATTAAAACCGTTGTCTTTGACCTTGGTGGCGTTCTTGTCGATTGGAGCCCTCGCTATGTTTATTCGCGAGAGCGCGACTCCTATCGGTTGGATCGATTTTTAGCCGAAGTTGCCACGGGCGAGTGGAACTCACAGATGGATGCCGGTGAGCTTTTTCAGACGGCGATTGATCAGCGCGCTGCCGAGTTTCCGGAGTGGCGCGAATGGCTACAGAAATGGCGTGATGAGTGGCCGACGATGTTGCGTGGACCCATTGATGGAACGGTGTCTCTCTTTGAGCAGGTCGTCGAGAGGCGTCGCCTGGGGCATCTTTCTGGTGTTTATGCGCTCAGTAACTGGGAGGCGAATACATTCAAAATCGCCCGAGCTCGTTTTCCATTTTTGGACCTCTTTGACGGTCGTTTGATCTCCGGAGAGGAACGCATGATCAAACCCGATCCGCGATTCTTTCATTTGCTACAGAAACGGTTCTCTATCGTTCCAAGCGAAACTCTTTTCATTGATGATGTGGCGAAAAACATTGATGCTGCAGAGGCAATTGGCTTTCAAACCCATCACTTTACGTCACCAGAGGCCTTACAAGCTGTTTTGCTTAAACGCGGAGTAATCCAATCGATATGATCACACGTCCACTGCGCGAACGAATTTCAGGTCGAAATCACGTTGATGAAAAAGCTCAGGGGGCGGCTTCAGGATCTCCTTTGTGGCTTGTTCGAATCGCAATTCTCGCGGCTCTTGCGGTGTTGGTTTGGATCAATCGCGGCTATTTGAAACCGATCGCAATGGCGGGGCTTTTTGCTGCAACACTGTACCCAGTCTTCCTGAAAATTGAGGCCAAGGTGCCCTCGCGAGCCGTCCGGGCTGGCTTACTGACGACGCTGTTTGCCGTGGTCTTTATCGTTCCGATCGGCATAGTCGCCTTTCTCGCGGCAGACGCCGGCGTGCGAAAGTTTCAGAATCTGCCGACGGATTGGGCCAGCACCTTTGCACTTGACCCATGGATGGACCGGTTGGCAGCGCTGCTGCCATTCCCAAAAGAAGATATTGTTCGAGTGATCGAGCAGGGAGGGACGGCTGTTGGAAAGTCGACACTGGGACTGCTGCAAAACCTCGTCAGCGATCTTCCTAAGCTGACGATTGACAATGCTGTCATTGTGATTGGTCTCTATGTTTTTCTTGCAGATGCACATCGAGTCCTTCCATGGCTCATTCGTGTTTCTCCACTGAGGCGAGAGAAGACGACACTGCTCTTTGATTCGATTGGTTCTCTCTCGAGTTCGGTTATATTCGCGACGGTGGCTTCAGGGCTGGTGCAATCACTCCTGCTTGGTTTGGCTTGCCTTATTCTTTCGGCCCCAGGAACGCTGCTCATTACAATGAGCGCCTTTGTTCTCTCATTTATCCCGGTCGTTGGAACGATGCCAGTTTCGGCCTACTTGATTGGATCTTCATTTCTGAATGGTGATTGGACATCGGTGATCGGCTTTTCGATCGCGGCGGTGATTGTTGGTCTTTCTGATAACTTTGTTCGTCCCTACGTGCTGAGTGGTAGTGCGAAGCTTCATCCCTTGGTCGGGTTTGTTGCGGCATTTGGTGCTCTTGAGACGATTGGATTTTACGGACTCTTCCTAGGTCCCGTCTTGGCGGGTGCTGTTTTCACGCTCGTGGAGTTGGTTCTCGATAAAGAATCCGCGTAGACTATTATTGAGATGAGTCAAAACTTCGATCTGATCGTTATTGGTTCTGGCCCCGGTGGTCAGAAGGCCGCTGTTCAAGCTGCGAAACTCGGAAAGTCCGTTCTCGTTGTCGAGAAAGACCGGCTCGGGGGCTCTTGTTTACAATTGGGAACAATCCCGTCCAAGGCGCTTCGTGAATCTGCATTGATGGCGAATCCCGGTGAGCTCTCATTGTTCACGGTGATCGAGCGCACTAAGCGGATTATCCGCGAAGAGCGCGAGGTGATTGAAAACAGCCTCGAGCGAAACGGCATTCAAGTTGTGAGCGGCAGCGGCTCGTTTCACGATGCAAAAACGATCATCGTCGAGAAGGATGGCGTGGCCACCCGCTACACCGGTGAGAAGATCGTGATCGCGACCGGCACGCGTCCGCGTCGTGCTCCTGAGTTTGATTTTGACGGCTTTACGATTTTCGATTCGGACACGATTTTGGAGATGAAGTTTCAACCGCGCACACTTCTTGTCATTGGCGCGGGTGTGATCGGGGTTGAGTACGCATCGATTTTTGCTCGGACTGGCGTACGAGTGACTCTCTACGATGCGCGGCCAGATCTTTTAAAGTCGATTGATAAAGAGATGGTCTCAGCTCTGACCAAGCAGTTCGCAAAGTCAGGAATGAAGTTACGCTTGGGCTGGACGCTGCATTCGGTCGAAACTGTCCCGGGAGAAACGGGCCGTGCTTGGCGAGCTGATGCGACTTACACCAAAGATGACGAGGCCATCACTGAGAAGTTCGATGCGGTTCTAGTCTGCCAAGGGCGCACCGGGAATTTCGAGAAGCTTGGTCTTGACCGCGTCGGTTTGAAGCCTGACGACCGCGGCTCGCTCAAGGTAAACAAGAACTATCAGACGTCAGTTCCCAATATTTACGCTGTTGGCGATATCATCGGCGCACCGGCTCTCGCTGCATCGTCGGCGGAGCAAGGGCGATTGGCAGCACTCCATGCGTTTACCGGCGCAGATGCGCACTTTCCAGAGACGTTTCCCTACGGCATCTATACGATCCCGGAGATTTCCTCAGTCGGCATGCAAGAAGAAGAGCTCGAAGCCAAGGGTGTTCAATACATCGTCGGTAAGGCGACGTACTCGGAACTTGCTCGCGGTAAGATGATCGAGGACGAATTTGGATTTTTGAAGTTGATCATTCACGCTAAGACTAAGCGAGTGATCGGCGTTCACGTTATTGGCACCGGAGCCACAGAGCTTGTCCATATTGGACAGGTGGCGATGGCCTTCGGCGCCACTGTGGATTTCTTTGTCGACAACGTTTTCAACTACCCCACTCTCGCCGAAGCCTACAAAGTAGCGGCCTACAGCGCGAAGAATCAGCTCTAGCCCGCCGAAGCCCCGCGGGTACATTGTACCTCTCCGCGACGCAGGGAGTTGCCGAAAGGTACAATGTACCTAAAGAAGCATCATCAGTGAGTTGAACGTGTTGGCCATCTCGATCTGGCGCAATTCGCGGGCGCTGTTGCTCGTGGCCATGCTGTTTTCGACTCCCGTTGTATCGCGAGGTACAAACTCGATATTGAGGAGCGCCTTGTTTGTCTCGTAGACGTAGTTAAGAAGACGAGTCACTTCGGTGACGATGATCTTTTCGCGTTTCGGAGTGATGAAGCCACTGCCGTTATACTTCGTGATCATCTCTTTGATCGACACGATGTCTTCCTGAAGGATGTTGTCGTGTGAACGGGTGAGGAGATCGGCCATCAGGTCGGTGACCCGCGACTTGTCGCTAGCGATGCGACCGACGAAATTCTGATACTCGCGAACAAAGTCCTTTGCGCCACGGAAGAAGAACCCGTTGTTGGTGTCCATGAAGTAGCTGCGAACATCGGCATTTGCGGAGCCAATGATGACATCATCGCCAAGGACATTGACCTTGGTGTGCAGTGACCGAGTCGCCTCTCCGTTTTCGGGCGCTTTGTACTCCATGATCTTGATGCGTGCTTTTGCCGGAGAGCTACTTTGCGATGCGATATCGGAAAGTGCTTTCAGTTGATGGCGGGCAAAGAAGTTCACAACGTTGAGGTCGGTTGTCTTGGGCGAGTTTGTCAGTACAAGAACATCGACATTGCGACAGTTCCATGTGCCGTTGAACATCGAGCCCAGCGCTATCATCAGGTTTGAAGGGAAGAGAACATAACCTTGGTGCAAGATGACGCGTTTTTTAGCGCCACTTTCAGCGGATGCCTTACAGGTATTGCGAAGACCTTGAACAAGTAAACTGTGAATGTACTTGCCGTTCTTCTCGTCTT
>JAEUWE010000125.1 GCA_016791465.1 Pseudobdellovibrionaceae bacterium | reverse complement strand
TATCTGATTCAGTTTCTCATGCACTCTGCCCCGATCAAGAACTGGCAGCAGGACATAATCTCGCTCATCCGTGAAGGGCCCTACTACAATGCGCCGCCGGGACTGACGAAGATCATGAACGGGGGCTGGGCGTCCTATTGGCATTCGAAGATCATGACCCAGGACATTCTTTCCGACTCAGAGATCATTGACTTTGCTGACGCCCACTCGGGAACGATGGCAATGGCGCCGGGCGGATTCAATCCCTATAAAGTCGGCATCGAGCTGTTTCGTGACATTGAAGATCGATGGAACAAGGGGCGTTTTGGTAAAGAGTGGAATGAATGCGATGACATTCAGGCCAAAGCGAACTGGGATTTGAAGCTTGGTCTTGGCCGCGAGAAGATCTTTGAGGTTCGTCGGAACTTCAATGACGTCACTTTTATCGACGAGTTTCTGACCGAAGATTTTTGCGTTCGCAATAAGATGTTCGTTTATAAATTCAACAAGCGGACAGGGCAGTACGAGGTCGATACTCGAGATTTTGGGCAGGTAAAGAAGCAGTTCCTCTTTCAGCTCACAAACTTTGGTCAACCCATCATTCAGGTTGAAGATGCGAACTTTGAAAATCGCGGCGAACTCCTGCTAACTCATCGTTTTGAAGGCATCGATATGCAGCCCAACTACATGGTTGAGACGCTAAAGAATGTGCAGGCAATCTGGGGCCGGCCGGTGAATCTTGCGACTGTTCAAGATCAGCAGCCGAAGCTTTATCGCTTTGATGGTAAAGAGATTCACGAAATCGCGATTGGTCAGCCGCCGGGTGAATCGGCGGCATCGGATTCGGAGCAATAGGTCTATTTTTTCTTCTTCTTCTCAGGAAGTGCTGAAGGTACGCGCTGACTTCCGGCTCTTTTCTTGGCCGCAGTCTTCGGATTCGGATCTAAGAAACGATAGTAGGGCGTAAGTTCAAGACGTTTTGCCATCGCGTATGCAGTTTCTCCGCCCTGACGCTCGATTTTAAGATCGGTCTTTGCTGCAAGGAACTCTGCAACTGGCTTATGGCGGCGGAAGACCGCCCACATCAGCGGAGTTGCACCGGATTGGTCGATCACATTCGGATCGGCTTTATATTTTAATAACAGTTTTACGATCGATAGATCCCCGCGGGCGGCGGCAACATGCAAAGCGGCATAGCCCTTGCGCCGAGACAGATTGACGTCGACGACGCGTTTCTCGACGAGCGACTTAATCTTCGCTTCGTTTCCGGAATCGATGGCATCGAAAAAGGCATCGACAGCCATGATGTCGAAACCTGATTTGTCGTCAAACGGCGATTCCATCGGATTGGTCTTGGCGCCCATAGGCACTTCCGAGCCGACATTTTGCGGTGCGGGTATGGCGGCGATGGGCTCGGGCGCGGGTGGCGGAACAACTGGTACCTCGGCCTGTTTCACCGGCTCTGGTTCGACTGTTGTGACCTGCATCGGCTTCATTTGATTCGGCTGCGATTCAGGATCCGCGGTTCCGACAATTTCTGTTTGTGGTGGGTTCTTGTCACCCACATCATGAGAGGCTTCCTCTGATCCATGACGTGTGAATAAGAAGCCTGCAATCAAAAGGAACGCTCCGGCGGCAACCATAATCTGTTTGCGATCAACGGTCGGTTTAACGAACTCCGTCATTGTCGCATCAGTCGCATCGAGATTGGGAGCCGCACTTGGTGGGGCAACGGGTACGCGAGCCGGCATCGAGGGTTGAAGATTCGCGTAGGGATTCCCTCCGGGAGGCGCTCCTGGAACCTGTAGCTTTCTGATGATGGCGGTTGAGTCTTCTGGATCTGGAGTGCGCACTTTAGGAGTTGCAGCCTCCATTCGCGGAGGAGCAACGGGCGTTGGTGTTGGTGTCCGCTCCATTGCGGGCTCGTTTTGTTCAACGGGCGCAGCAACGACGACGGTCGACTCAGACATATCAGTCAGTGAATTGATGGATACAAAGCGGGTGGCTTCTTCCATTGGCAATGGTTCAGGCAACTCGAGAAACTCGATGGCGTATTGATCGAGATTCACGGTGTCGTTGACTGCCAAGGAGTGTTCAGTCGCGGCCTTTCCGCCAACTGTCATTGTATGGCCAGTGCCGGGTTTACAGATGATTGCACCTGGAATGAAATCGACTTTCAGAGTTAGCGGAATTCCAATGTACCGTTGATCAATCTTCAGAGATTTTCGCTCTGGGAATGTCACAAGAAACTTTTGGCGACGCCCATCTGGGTGCACCACGAGGAGCTTGATTCGAAAGTCGGAGCTTGTTTGCCCTGTCACGTCAGATCCTCCAAAACTCAATATAACAATCGGAAGGCATGAGGCATTGTTAAAGCGTTTATGAAAAAGCTCGACTCGACTAGGTTTTGGTCCAGTCGTCTTTAGCTCGTCGGAACCGGACTTAATTGTGTCGATGATGCCGCCGATATTTCGTGCATGGGATTGGATTTTGACCGCATCAAGCACAAAGTCGAACACGGCACCGGACATCAGTGGACTTCCTACTCGGATCTCTTCCTCGTCCTGTCGGTGACATTTCTTCTTCTCTACACGATCGCGAATCTGCGAGGTGGAGCAGCCGCCGTGGTTGCTCAAGAACAGCTGCGTGTGGCAAGCACGCGAATGGCTGAGCTTGAGAAACAGATGAAGGCCTATGAAGTCATGAAAGATGACTACCTTGAAAAAGGCGCATCAAAAGATGAAGTTGAGATGTACAAAGAGCTGGAGAACCAGCTTACTCTTCTCGAAGAAGAGGCGAAAAGCGAATATCAAGACGCGGCGAAGCGAGCTCGCGAAGCCAAGGTTAAGTTTAACGGCTTGAATCGCTATCAGGCACTAGTGAAGAACATCGTCAATGCCAACCTCGTCTCGTCTGCAAAGTCCAAGCGACAGCTGGCGATGCTTGATGATCGCGATGTCAAAATTGAGGACCGAGAAGAGACTATCGAAGATCTCGATCAAGAGTCGAAGCAAAAAGATCAAGTTATTGAGCAGAACGAAAACAAAATTGCGGCAATCAATAAGGATCTTGAGCGTAAGCGGAAAGCTTTGAAGAACCTGAAGAACGTGTCGGCAAAAGAGCGGCGAGCTGCAGAAGAATCAATGCGCAAGGCTCAACAAGAGGCTGAAAACAAAATTGCAGCATTGGAACAAGAGAATGCTGAGAAGCTTGAGGCTGAGCGCAGGCAGCACGCGGCGAAATTTGGAAAGCTAAAGTCTGAAAGCACCGCAAAAATCAACGAGCTTGAGCAGGAGACAAAAGAGGCGGGGCAGCGGATCTCCAAAATGGAGTCCGATCTTGCAAACAAGTCACTACAGGCTGAGCGTTTGATGGCGGCGATGCAAAAAGAGAAGGCCGCTTATGAGAATCAGCTGGCCACAGCGAAGGCAAAACACGCAGAAGCTGTTGCTGCCGAGAAAGCGAAACTTGAAGGACAGATTCGTGCGGCGCAAATGACCGCGGCAGAAAAAGCGGCGGCGGAGAAAGCAATGCGCGAGCGGTTGGCGGCGGCTGAGGCTGAAATGAATGCGAAGCTCTCTGGGCTTTCTGGCGATCTTGAGGGCGCGAAGCGGAAGCTTGCGTCTGCAGAAAAGGTTTACGGCGAGTCAATCAATGCACTTCAGAAATCAAATGAGAATCTGCAGCGTGACCTGAATGCGAGCGTGACAAAGCTCAATGCTCAACGTCGTCTTGCTCAGCAGATTAAGTCTAATCTTCGCGCTGCTGGAGTTGATGCTGCCGTTGATCCCAAAACCGGTGATGTCACGATTTCATTTGGTGATGAATACTTTGATACCGGCTCTGCGACATTAAAACCGGGCATGAAAGAAATCGTAAAACGAACGATGCCGATTTATGCGAAGAGTCTGTTTGAGAATGCCGAAATCGCACGAAAGCTTGAGTCTGTTGAGATCGTTGGTTTTGCTTCGCCGACTTTCCAGGGACGCGTGGTTGATCCACAGTCACTGGCAACGACAGATCGTGCGGCCGTCAACTACAACATGGACTTGAGTTATCGCCGTGCGCGCTCGATCTTTGATCACGTCACTGATCAGCGCAAGATGACCTTTGAGCGACAGCGCGATCTGTTGCCGCTGATCAAAGTTTCTGGTCGGAGTTACCTCGCGGCCGAGCGCGGACCAGCGGCCACAGGTCAAGACAATTTAAAGAAACATCAAATTGTTGTGATTCGATTTACGTTAAGAGAATAAACAGTAAGGACGAAACGCTATGGAAGTACAAGCACCAATCAATATGTCCTTGGCCCATCTCTTCAACACGATGGCGAACTATATCGTTCCCATTATGTTCGCCGTCTTTGTTGTGGCGGTGTTCATGAGGTTGTCGTTGTTCTGGGTCATTCGCTCAAAACTGCGCTTCGCGCGTGAGTTCGCCGTGCGATTGCACTTCTATCTTCGCGCTGTGGCGCAGGGAGAAGCGCCGCGGGTGGGATCGTTCTCGCGTCTGATTCGCGCGCTTCTCGAGAAGACTTATCTCGAGTGCTTTGAGATCAATGATCGCTACAAGCTGCGCAGCCTTGATAAGGTTGAAACGCTCGCGGATCGATTGTTCATGTTGCACGCCGCACTTCAGCGCTTCGTTGAAGATTTGGTTGTTCACCTTGGCTATCTCAAGAAAAGCGTTGAGCGTTCAGGCCGCGCGGACTTTCAGGATATCATCCGATCGTCGTTCGATACGAATCCGTACTTTTCACGCGTGTTTGGTGTTC
>JAEUWE010000113.1 GCA_016791465.1 Pseudobdellovibrionaceae bacterium | reverse complement strand
GAAAACCATGCGTCCATGTCGCCTGTTCACTTCCCGCACCAAACTCGTCAAGTCGGCCGGCCCACTCGATCATCACAAAACGCCGCGGCTCCGTTCGAGCCTCTTCAATAAGATCCCAAAAGCCAATCGATTCGAGATCGTCCATCGACTGCAATCGGTCCAAGTCAAAATGATCGATAGTACCCCGCGGCCCAGAGTAACGCGAATGAAGCGCAAACGATGGACTTGCCGCATCTGCCGCCCCAAGAACTGCGGCGACCTTTGAAACAAAACTCGTTTTCCCCGACCCCATCGCGCCGCGAAGAAAAATCAGTTTTGGTGCCTTCTCAATAAGCTCAGGAGCAACCCACTCCATTGCAAAAAGAGCCAATCGTTCAAGTGACGAAACCTCGGCAATAAAGGACATTTCACTTGAAACTGGTTGATCATCCATCTCTTAATACTAGGGGCTCATGCTGTGGTCGCTCAAGCGAGAAAAGACCGCCGGGATCATTTCAATCAGATCGGTCGCCTCAAGGCTCGCGTCGGAACGCCCGTTTTCAACCCAGCGATCCGCAATCGCTCCATGCAGATAACATCCCATGAGTGCCGCAGCACGCATTGATGTCATCTGAGCCGCAAAACCACCGATCATCCCGCTCAACACATCACCCGTGCCAGCCTTCGCCAATGCCGCATTGCCAGAATCAATAATGATCACCCGGCCAGGAACAGCCACAACCGAATGAAAACCCTTAAGTAAAACCACACCACCGTAGTGTTCGCACAGCGCCGCAGCCGCAGCCGTCCGATTCTCCTCAATTTCTCCGCTCTTCACACCCATCAGCTTCGCCGCCTCTCCGGCATGGGGAGTGATGAGCCAATTCTCTGGAAATTTTCGCCCCGGTAAGCGCTCGATAAACTTCGCGTGACCAAGAAAGGAAAGCGCGCCCGCGTCTATGACTACGCGACAATCCGTCAGTTTTTCCAAAAGCCGATACGCGCGTTTGGCATCTTTAAGACCAAGCCCGGGGCCTACGATCACTGACGATGCTTGCCGAATCCGCTCAACCTCATCGACCGAAGCGCGCATCGCGTGCGGAAGCGCATCGAGATTTGACGCGGCCTTGAGGCCCGGCACCCATGTGACGTAGCCACTGCCAACTCTAAACGCAGCTCGACTCGCAAGAACGGCGGCGCCCTCCATCCCCTTTGAACCACCGACAACAACTGTATGTCCAAAGTGAGATTTATTAGACGCCGGCCCTCGTCGCGGCATCGATCTTCGGCTCAATTCCCGAAAGCCATTTTGGCCAAAGACACGATGCGAATTCGAAATTTCATTCTTCAGACGCACCGGAAAGCCGATATCGTCAACCACAAGTCGTCCAACATGAGCCGGTCCCTGATTGAGGAAAAATCCTGGTTTTGCAAAGCCAAACGTCACCGTTTGACTTGCAACAACGGCGGCCTCACCGAGTCGATTTCCCGTATCGAGATCAAGACCCGTCGGCACATCAACGGAAAGAACGCAGACTCCTTTGGCGCGCAGGTGATTGATCTCGTG
>JAEUWE010000105.1 GCA_016791465.1 Pseudobdellovibrionaceae bacterium | reverse complement strand
CCGTTCGTCAGCTTTCCTTCGAGGATACGAACATGGTGGAGGTGAATCTCATCTTGTTTGGTCGTATCGAAAATTTCAGCGTGAAGGCCGCCGGCGCCGCTGAGGGAGCCGCGGTCTCCGGCCTGTCCGCCGCTTTCTCCGTAGAAAGGCGTCGTATTGAAAATCACGATGCCTTCGTCGCCAGCTTTCAATTCGCTGACCGCAGATTTTCCATTGGAAATGAGCAGTGTCCGCGCCGAAGCTTTGTGGCCCTGATAGCCAGTGAAAACAGTTGCGCCTGATTTTGATTTTACTTCCTGCGCGATTTTCACCAGGTGAGCGCCGTCGGCGTTGCTCTTAAATTTTGAACCACTGCCGGCTTTCGCTTTTTCGCGAGCCTCGTCCATCTGTTTTTCAAAGCCGGACTCATCAATGACGAAGCCCTGCTCGTTGGCCATGAGCCGCGTGAGGTCGACTGGGAAGCCAAAAGTATCGTAGAGCTTGAAGATCGTGGCACCATCGACAGTCTTAACGCCGCGATGAGAGAGCTTCGAGAGTGCGTCGTTGAGAATTTCCGTACCTTGATCAAGCGTTGAGAGGAAGCGCGTGATCTCGTCGCGAACCGTGGTGACGACGAGGTCTTGGCCGCGCTTGAGCTCCGGATAAAATTCCGACATCTCATTGATCACGACCTGCACCGTTTGAACAAAGAGTGAGGGATCGTCTGAAAGTTTTCGGCCATAGCGAATCGCTCGGCGCATGATGCGGCGGAGAACGTAACCACGTCCTTCGTTCGATGGCAGGACGCCGTCGGCAATCAAAAAGGCGCAGGCGCGAGAGTGATCGGCGACCACACGCATGGCGGCGACCTGTTCGCGAATGTCGGCGTGTTTGGCGAGAACTTTGTAGTCGCTGACGTAATCTTTGCGCGCGATTTGTGCGGCCTTGGTGATGATCGGCATGAAGAGATCAGTGTCGTAGCTATTGGGGCGTCCCTGCAGCATCGCGGCCCAGCGCTCAAGACCAGCGCCCGTATCGACCGACGGCTTGGGTAGCGAGTGGCGACCGGTGCCATCTTCATTGAACTGCATAAAGACGTTGTTCCAAATTTCGACGTAGCGATCACCTTCGCCGCCCATCACCGATGGTTTTGAAGGATCGAGATCGGCCTCGGGGCCGTGGTCGTAGAAAATCTCTGAGCATGGGCCACAAGGCCCGGTATCGCCCATCCGCCAGAAGTTGTCTTTTTCGCCCAGGCGATAGATGCGTTCGCGGGGAACTCCCTCTTGCTTATGCCAAATGTCGGCGGCCTCGTCGTCGTCCTGAAAAACGGTGACGTAGAGTTTATCTTTTGGAATTTGCAATTCTTTGGTGAGGAGTTCCCAAGCAAAGTGAATCGCATCTTTTTTGAAGTAATCGCCAAATGAGAAGTTGCCGAGCATCTCAAAGAAGGTGTGATGGCGAGCGGTGAAGCCGACGTTCTCGAGGTCGTTGTGTTTACCGCCAGCGCGAACGCATTTCTGTGACGTTACCGCGCGTGAGTAGTTGCGCTTTTCGAGGCCGAGGAAGAGGTTCTTAAACTGGTTCATCCCGGCATTGGCGAAAAGTAGAGTTGGATCGTTCTCCGGAACGAGCGAACTCGAGGCCACATTCTGGTGGCCGTTTTTCACAAAGTAGTCGGTAAAGAGCTGACGGATCTCGCGCGAAGACATCGAATTTTTCATAATAGGCACCTATTTAAGCGGATTTTCCTTCAAGAGGCGAGCGTAGACAGCTTGCGCCGTTTGAGAACTGAAACCCCGGCCGACAAGCTGTCTAACGACGCGAAGCCTCATCGCGGACTCAAGAGAGCGTCGCGGATCCTTTTTGTGGTCTTTTTCGGCAGAACGGAGGAGTCGTGCCCAGGCCTTTTCGGCCATTTTTTCGGCAGCGGCGGTCTCGTCGGTTTCGCCACTGGCGGCGCCCGCTGTGGGGAGGCCTTTTTTCATGAGCCATTGGCGAATTTGCTGAGTGGACTTTCCGCTGCGAGAAAGCCTGGCGGCTTCGCGATGGGCGAGTTCGTCTTCGCTTGCAAGCCAGCGGCGGTCTTCAGCCTCCGCCAACGCGGCTTCGATCTCTTCTGGTGTGTGCTCGGCGCGTTTGAGTTTTTCGCGGAGCTCTTTTCGAGAGTGGTCACGCTTGGCGATAAGCCCCATCAGCCGATCAAAGGCCGATAATTGAGCGCGAGGAGTTCTACTCTTCGTCTGGTGGTGGGATGTCCGCCGTGCGGTCGTCGATCTCGAGTTCGAATCGTGCATTCATCGAATTCCACTCTTTGCGGTTCTCGTCGTCAAATTTTGACTGACCGCCGCCGCCGATTCCGCCACCACCGGTCTGGTCGCTCAGGTGTCCGGCGGAGTGTCCTGCTGCAACCCCGCTAAAGCGGAGCTGGAAGTCGTCGGGGTTGGTCGACATACGGAGCGCCTCTTGGTAATCGATCATTCCCGAGGTTACGAGCTCAAAGAGGCTTTGATCGAAAGTCTGCATGCCAAAAGTCTCGCGGCTCTCTTCCATGATTTGCCGGAGCGACTGAGTTCGCTCGGCCTCTTCGATGCATTCGCGCACTCGCTGATTCACCAATAGAATCTCAACGGCAGGAACAAATCCTGTCTTATCGAGGCGGCGACAAAGGCGCTGCGAAACCACAGCTTTCAGAACGCCAGCGAGCTGTCTTCGCACTTGGTCGTGTTGATAGTGATCAAACACACTGAGGATTCGACTGATCGACTCTTGCGCGTCGTAGGTGTGTAGCGTCGAGAGAACCAAGTGTCCTGTCTCAGCAGCGGTGAGGGCGATCTCCATCGTGTCGCGATCGCGCATTTCTCCTATGAGAATGACGTCGGGATCTTGTCTAAGGCCTGAGCGAAGTGCATGGGCAAAGGTGGAGGTATCTTGGCCGACTTCGCGCTGTGAGATGATGCTTTTCTTATCGCGAATAAGAAACTCGATTGGATCTTCGAT
>JAEUWE010000101.1 GCA_016791465.1 Pseudobdellovibrionaceae bacterium | reverse complement strand
TGAATCGGACCAAGGCGATCGCGATCCGCTTGGGTTTTGAAATCGTGAATCGGTGTATCGACAAGGCCTGGGCAAACACAGTTTACGCGAACACCGAACGGCGCCGCTTCAACGGCGAAACTCTGAGTCCAGTTGATGAGTGCGGCTTTACTGGCCGAGTAGGCCGCAGTGTCGGGAGTTGGCCGAAGGCCAAGCGTGGAGCTGACATTGACGACCGATCCGCGGTTTGTCTTTAAGGCATTCCAAAACGCCGCGTTCAGTCGCATGACGCCAAAGACATTGGTTTCAAACATTCGATGCCAGTCGCCATCGCTTGTTGCAAGAGTCGTCGTCCTTTGAAAAATCCCGGCATTATGAACAACGCACGAGAGTCGTGCAGAAAGCTCAGGATGAGCCTCAAGCCACTGTGCCGCCCGATCCCCGCAGTCGAGCGCGCCAATGTCGAGTGCGAGCGGGTGGGCTTTGCGGCCAGGCGTCGACTTTTCGATCTGCAAACGAGTTCGCTCCAACGCCTCTTGTCTGCGGCCGATGAGAATGACATCCCATCCTTCGCGGGCAAATCGTTCTGCTGTGGCGGCGCCGATTCCGGAACCAGCACCCGTGACAGCGACAATCGGAGGGTTGGAGCGAGCTTCCATTAGAAATCGTATCCGCGAACAGTTTTGCGGCCATTGTCTTTGCAGCGTCCGCAAGCTTCGCCGATCATGGCGTGAATTTTGGCACTCAGAGCGTCAACAACGTCTGAAGACACATTGCAGCCCTGTTTGCGAATCGCATCTTTCATTTTGCTTGCGATCACAAGAACTTCGCCTTTACCGGCTTTGCCACCCTTTTTTGCTTTTTTTGCCATGGTTTTTCCCTATTGCAATCACGAGGAGCATCAGTGCGCCTCTGGTCATCGAAATCCATTCAATGCACGAGTTGATTTCATGGGAAGAAGCCAAGGCCTGTCAATAGGGGGCTTGCGATTAGGCGGCAGACGACGGTTTTTGCGATCTCATGCCGAGCGCGGCGCGCCAGACTTCGGCTTCAACGAAGATCTTGAGCAGATCGAGATCAAGTTTTCCGCCTCGAGCTTCCATGTGAAGAATGTCGATTGCGCGTTCAGGTGTGACCGCGGGCTTATAGGGCCTATCCATCGACGTCAGAGCATCGTAGATATCGGCAATTGTCATCAGCTTTGACTGCAGGGGAATGTGTTCAGCAAAGAGCCCACGAGGATAACCGGAGCCATCCATCTTCTCGTGATGAGAGTAGGCGATATCGGGAACCCCGCCAAGATCTTCAGTCCAAGCAATTTGACGAAGAAAGTGATAGCTATGAGTGACGTGGCTTTCAATTTCTTTTCGCTCAGCTTCGGTCAGCGTTCCTTTTGGAAGCGAGAGCTTTACGATCTCGTCAGGCGTGAGCAGCGCTTGCTCGAGTTCGCGCGATGTTTGATTGATCCACGTCATAAGGCTAATGATATCAAAGTCGCCGGCAATCACCTGAGGTTGGTTGGCTTTTACGATTGAAAGACGAACCTGCTGGAGTTGCTTTGCGAAGTCGTCAATTTTCTGAACCACATTGGCGACATGGAGGCGTGGTGAATCAGAAGTCTTTTTGTTCTCGATAAGGTCGATCAACTCTTCTGTTTTGTTTTTCCAGGTGAGCATTTCTTGCTTGGCCCGAGCAGTTTCCAGACGATTGAGGATTGTTTCCATCTCGTGTGGGTAGAGCTTCAATTGCTTGGATAGAACTGATTCGCGAACGCCGATTTTTCCAAAGTCATGAAGAAGTGCAGCGTAGCGAAGTTCTCGCATCTGAGCATCGGTAAACTCGATACCTTTGTAGGGGCCTTCTTCGGCTTGGTGCACGGCACGGGCGAACTCGACGGTGAAAACGGCCACGCGGTCGGAGTGACCACTCGTGGATGGATCTCGAGATTCGATCGCGGTGACAGAGGCGCGAATAAAGCTTTCGAAGAGATTTTCGATATCTTCAGTGAGTTTCGCATTTTCAATTGCAACCGAGGCTTGTGATGCAAAGGCCTGCATAAGTTCTTCGTCCTCGTCAGAGAACGGGACGACATCGGCCTTCGTCATCGCCTTGTGATGATCAAGGTCGGCGGAGCTGCCAGGACGCAGTTTGTTGATAATTTGCAAAACTCCACGAATTTTTGAGTTGGAGCTCATCATCGGGACGGCGAGCATGGAGACTGTGAGGTATCCGGATTCACGATCGACGTCGTGGTTGAATTGAAAGTCAGCACTGGGCTCGATGTTATAGCAGTCATCAATTCGAAGAGCATGTCCTTCGATCGCAACCCAGCCGGCAATCGAGGTCTTGTCGAGTTGAAGAATTTTGTTTTGATAGGTTTTACCGTTCCGACGATTCGTTGAGCGATGGAAACGAAGAACGGGAATATACTTGGCCTGCGTGTTTGCGACTGAATCAATTTTGATATTCTCGGTGAGAAAAATGCTGGCGGCATCGGCGCCTGTCGCTTCAAGCGCGCGATCAATAATAATATCGAGAATTCGACTGATGTCTTTTTCGCGGGTCAGGGCAATTCCCGTATCCACGAGAGAACGATAGCGATGGAGCCGGAGGCTCTCATGACTCGCTTCTTGCGTCTCTTGTGTTTTAAGGTCGCGCTTGGCGCGTTTTGCCATTTTGTTTTCTCCACTCCTCCTATCGACGGGAGTGGATATTCCGTTAAAGGATTCTGGCGGAATCACTGGGTTTGTAGCGCGAAATAGGCTAACGACCTGCGCCAGAGAGCCGACGAAGGTCGAGCTGATTCATCGGTGAAATGGTCCAACCGGCAAAATCGGGTTTCGCAAGAATGGCAAAATGAATTGGCCCGGTCGGAATGATTCGCGCCGTTTCAATGAGATACCGGACGGCCGCCGTGCACGCTTTGCGACGGGCTGCA